>NZ_PHNG01000691.1:0-111790 GCF_002803435.1 Bacillus sp. mrc49
AAAATGGGCAATACCGGGATAAGCATTGAATTTCCAAGTGTCATAACTAATGGGATTGACGCCATACTGATCAAGCACCATATGCTGACATTATTTTTCTCATGACCTTCCATACCTACACTCCTCATCCATTATAAACACGACTTTCAGCATACAAAGGCAAAAAAAAATTGATGACTCAATCGTCCTTCATTGAATTTTGATGTCTTTAATTAATATGTTGTAGGTCGGAAGGATTTATTCAGCGCCTAGCCATGATAATGAATGGCTCGTTTTCCAAAACAAAAAAAGTGGTACAAGTCCATTTTCGTGAATACATTCAAATAAGCAGATGTATTTCATGATGAGGTGATGTTGTATTGGGCATTTTTTTTAGCTATGTATTGCTGGGTCTATCCTTAGCGGCACCAATCGGCCCCATTAACGCCGGGCAATTGGACAAAGGAATCAAGAAAGGGTTTTGGCACGCCTGGATTTTCGGCTGGGGTGCCATTTTAGCGGATGCTGTCTATTTGGTCCTTGTCTATTACGGGGTCAGCCGCTTTCTGGAAAACTCCTTCATGCAAACATTTTTATGGCTTTTTGGCTTTTTTGTCCTGACTTATACCGGTATTGAAAGCCTTTTTAGTGCAGGTAAAATAGAAGTGAATGCACGGAATGTGAAAGAATCCCACTTTTCTTCTTTTGCATCAGGATTCATCATGGCCCTCTCGAACCCTTTATCCATTTTGTTCTGGCTCGGTATTTACGGCTCGATCCTGGCAAACACCACGACTAAATACGACTTTCATCACATACTTCTATACAGCTCAGGCATCCTTCTCGGCCTCTTAGCCTGGGATACCACAATGGCCATCATCTCCAGCAGCTTCAGACGTTTTTTATCCAAACCCATCCTTGTTGGCATATCCGTCATCTCCGGGCTATCCCTTATCGGAATCGGCATATACTTTGCCATTCAGGCCGCAAAAGTACTATTTACATAAATGAAACACCTCCCAGGCGATAAAAAAAGCCCCTGGGCAGAGGCTTTTACCATCAACAGGGGGGCGCTTTGACGGAAGTTGGAACTTTTCTCGAAGGTTTGATGCAATTTGGATGCTTTACTCGTACCTAGTTGCTGCGTATTTTTATTTGTTGGAGCAGTTTGTTGATGAATGCATCTATTGAACTTGATTCATAATTTTGCTCGCCGTATTTCCGGACGTTGACTTGATTTTCCTGCTCTTCTTTATCGCCAAGGACAAGCATATATGGAATTTTTCCCATCTGGGCTTCCCTGATTTTATATCCCAGCTTTTCGTTTCGTTCGTCTGTTGTCACCCTTATGCCGAGTCCTTTCAGCTGTTTTTGGAGTTTATGGCAAAAAGGAATATGAACATGCGAGACAGGGATGAGTTGAACCTGTACCGGGGCAAGCCATACCGGGAAAGCCCCGGCAAAATGCTCAATCAGGATACCAAAAAAACGATCAATCGAGCCATAAATCGCACGATGGATGACGACGGGGCGGACTTTTTCATTTTCTTCATCGATGTAAGTCAAATCGAATTTTTCCGGCATTTGAAAATCAAGTTGAATGGTTGCACATTGATGGCTCCGTTTTAATGCATCCTTAATATGAAAATCAATTTTCGGCCCGTAAAATGCTCCGTCGCCTTCATTTAATTGATAAGGTATGCCGATATCTGAGAGCACATTTTTCAATGCTGCTTCAGAGGCATCCCAGAGGGAGTCATCTCCCAATGAATCCTCTGGTCGAGTCGAGAGCTCCACGGAATATTCGAATCCAAATGTACGATACACTTCGTCAATCAGTTGAAACACCTGCTTGATTTCCCCCTCGATTTGATCCTGGCGAACGAATAGGTGGGCATCGTCCTGGCAAAATGTCCGGACCCGAAGCATGCCGTTCAATGATCCACTATACTCATGGCGATGGACTTGACCGAACTCGGCCATCCGGATGGGTAAATCCCTGTAGGAATAACGCTTATTTTTGAATAAAAGCATATGACCCGGGCAATTCATCGGCTTCATCGCGAATTTTGTCTCATCGACCTCAGTAAAGTACATATTTTCATGATAGTGATCCCAGTGGCCCGACCTTTCCCATAACCGCTGATTCATCATGAACGGCGTGCGAACCTCGTCGTAATCAGCAGCGCCCTGGAGCTCACGCGAGAACTTCTCCAACTCATTCCTGATGATTTGTCCTTTCGGTAAATAAAACGGCATTCCAGGGGCTTCCTCGGAAAACATGAATAGTTCGAGCTGCTTCCCTAATTTCCGGTGATCGCGCTTGGCTGCTTCTTCCATAAAATGCAAGTGATCTTGTAAATCTTTTTTCCTTCCGAAGGCGACCCCATATACTCGTTGAAGAACTTCATTTCGTTTGTCTCCCCGCCAATAGGCACCTGAAACACGTGTCAACTTGAATGCTTTTACCAAAGATGTCGAAGGAAGATGCGGTCCGCGGCAAAGGTCAATAAACTCCCCTTGTTGATAAATCGTTAGTTTTTCACCGTTCGGGATGTTCCTCGCAATATCCAGCTTGAATGACTCTCCTTGACTTTCGAATAGCTTCACCGCTTCTTCATAAGATACCTCCCTCCTTTTTATTTCCAGATTTTCGTCTATGATTTTTTCCATCTCTTTTTCAATGGCTTGCAGACTCTCTGCACTCAAAGGATGATCGAGCTTAAAATCATAGTAAAACCCATCCTCGATGACCGGACCCATGCCCAGTTGCGCCGTACCATGAAGTCTCTTCACCGCTTGGGCCAAAATATGCGCCGAAGTGTGCCGCAAAACGTGCAGTCCTTCCTCCGAATCAAGTGTTAAAATCGAAAGTTCAGCGTCTTCATTCAATTGGAAACGTAGATCAACCAATTGCTTATCGAGCTTTCCTGCAACTGCCTTTTTCCTTAAGCTTGAGCTGATGGAGCCTGCCACGCTTCCCACTGTCGTACCCATCGGGTATTCCTTCTGCTTCCCATCCGGGAATCGGATTTTGATCATTTTTTCATCCATTACATGAACACCCCTTTAGAATAATAAAAAAACGCACTCATCCCTAAGCAAGGGACGAGTGCGTTTACTCGTGGTTCCACCCAATTTCCCATAAGCAAGAAAACACTTATGGCTCTGGAGCTTGTAACGCAGCTTAGACGATATCAGCTACTAAAAGTTCACTGATATAGCTCAAAGGCGGTAAATCATTTTCCTAAGCCAGGAAGTTCGCAGCTGCCCTTCCCTCTCTGAAAACCGTAAAAATGATTATTGTCCTTTTCATCGCAATGGTTTTATAAACAAAAAACGCACTCATCCCTAAGCAAGGGACGAGTGCGTTACCCGTGATTCCACCCAATTTCCCATAAGTATTTTCACTTATGGCTCTGGAGCTTGTAACGTAGCTTAGACGATATCGGTTACTCTCGTTCACCAATAAAAGCTCAAAGGCGGTAAATCATTTTCCTAAGCCAGGAAGTTCGCAGCTATCCTTCCCTCTCTTAAGACCGTAAAAATGATTGTTGTCCTCATCATGGCTTATGCTATTGCAAATCGATTTTTATATTGTTATACATATTACAACCAATCCCTGAAAGTTACAACATTTTATTCCAAAAAATATTACTTTTACCAAATGAATAATCCCTATCCTAGCACTCTATCAATTGGTATAATTAGTAAAAAAAGGAGGGTCCCATGAAAAATTTAAGCAGCTGGTCGATCGGATTCGCCGTGATGGGTGCCGCAGCATTTGGCTTTTCGTTTGTCAGCAAAGAAGCCTTCGATTTTTTAATGGTCTTCGGATTCGGGGCATTATTACTCGGCATGCTATTAAGTTTCGCGGCCATGTTCAAAAATGAAAAAGGAAAGACGAAATTTTTGGCTGTCGCCGCGTTCTTTCTTTTAAGCTTCATCCTGGTTTGGAATGACCCCTTTCAAATCATCAGGCTGTTAACATGGATGAGAAATTAACTAACTCTAACGACTGGGAGGCGATCCATAGATGGACATTTGTTTCATTGGCGGCGGCAATCACGCGAATTCCGAATTAGCTGAAGTGTACCTGGAACTTTCAAACATGATGAAGCCCAATGCCAAGATTTTAATAATCCCGTTTGCAACCGATGATTCCAGGTATGAAGGCTGGCTGGCAACCGTCAAGAAAGCCTTTTCCATCATGGAACATGCTAGTGTTGACTTATTGAGAGAAAACCTTTCGGAACAAGAGATGAAACAAGCCATAAAAGGATATGATGCTCTTTATTTTATTGGCGGCAGGCCAGAACGATTGATCACTGTCATGGAAAATAAAGGCCTTACACCGATCTTGAAAAACTTTAATGGCTTATTGATTGGATATAGTGCGGGTTCGTTAGCCATCTGCACGGATTGCATTATGACGAAAGATAAAGACTATCCAGAAACGATAATGATCAAAGGCTTGGCATTAGTTGAGTTTAGCGTTGAAGTCCATTACGAAGATAAGATAGATGGAGAATTGCTTCCCCTTTCAACTGAACGAAAAATATATGCCATTCCAGATGGAAGTGCCCTTTTCACAAAGAACGGCGAACTCTATAAAGTGGTGAATGATATATACTCGTTCCAAGATGGTGCACGCTTTCCCTGAGTGAAGGAGTTGCTTGGAAAAATTCTTGAGAAGTTATTCAGCTTGGATGGTCTTCGGTGTGTCCAACCAATCCCTTTGCATTCTTCACACGGAGCATTAAGGTAAGTCCAGTGGACCACAAGATTAGGGCGCAGCCAAAGCCGAGCAGTGATAATTTGGCAGTAATTTCATGACCTCCAAGCATGAAGGTGCTTGGAGCGGCCAGTAACGTGATAAGTGCCAATGAGCAGAGCAGCATTCCAGTCAAATAGTATAGCTTGATTTGAAAAAGCGATGCCAGGGGTAAGAAATGCAGGCCCACGATAATGGCGATGACGCCAGGTATAAGATCGGTTTGATCGTTCGCGTTACAGATGGCTATGGCAGCCACGATCAGCAAACCTTCGGCGATGAAGACGATATTGAACCAGAATCGGATTCGCTTCAGCTTCCCTGTAATTTGATGCGGCATTTCTTGTGCCGCATGTAACAGTGAAATGCCTCCGATAAGCAGGATGAATCCAACCAGTATGGCGGCGAGTTCCACGTACGGAAATCCCCATTCTTGCAATCCCATTACACCGATACCTGCCCACAGCGTACCGAAGAACGCCATGAAAATGACCCCAATTCCTGTACCGCGATATGCTTCTTTCGTTTGCATCATCCGCTTCCTTTCATCTTCAGTAATATCATACATAATCCATCATACTGTGGAAATTAGCCGATTATTCATGATCCATATACCTAAAAAGCAAGCGAAAGGGAGATATGATCGCGGGTCCGTCGATAGTATTACGGGAGAAGGGATGGCTATCATCCGCTTCTCCCGCGATTTCATTTCCAATTGAATAGTTGCTTGACTGGCGCCACAAGAAGCTGATCATAGGCGAACTCGTCAGGATATTGACTCAGATCATGTATGGCTAAGGCCTCATCCACCTTCTGATTCATATGATCGGACACATATATCCCACATTCCGGGCAGTTTATGGCGGGAACCTGCAGGAGCTTTATCGATCGCTTCCCATCGGGCATGATCCAGAAACAGTCCTTCTTTTCACTTTCTTCTACGTTAGGGGCATTGCACCATAAGCAGTCCATCTTCATCCCTCCTTGCCTTCCGGCTTCACCGGTTCACTTTGGGCCAGGGCATTCTTTTTTTCTTGCGCTTTCCTCAATTTCTCCTTCATTTCATCCCGTTTATCGCGACGGTCCTTCAATGAGGCATGCTCTGCCGCATTTTCATATGCCTTTCTCTTATCAAGACGGCGCAAGCCCTCTGGCACCAAATTGAATTTTTCGTCCGTCATGAGCGCGGATATCCCCACGGCTGCTTTTCGGTCTTCGGTGCCATACACTTCATCAAAATACGCGTCGGCACTGCCGGAAACATAATTCTTAGGCTCCGGATAGCTCGTGATGACACCTTCGAAGTTCCGCAATACGACCTTATCCGGGCTTTGGGATAGAAGGTAATTCGGAGTCAGGGCTATCTTACCTCCGCCGCCAGGCGCATCCACCACAAAGGTCGGCACCGCATATCCCGATGTATGGCCACGGAGCGCTTCAATGATTTCCAATCCTTTTGAAACCGGGGCCCGGAAATGGCCAATCCCTTCGGATAGATCGCATTGATAAATGTAGTAAGGCCTTACCCTTGCCATGACACAGTCATGCATCAGCTTTTTCATGATATGGACACTATCGTTGATGCCAGCGAGGATGACCGCCTGATTACCGAGCGGGACGCCTGCCATGGACAGCATATCGCAAGCCTTTTTCGCTTCATCGGTCAGTTCAAGCGAATGATTGAAATGGGTGTTTAACCAAATCGGATGGTATTTCTTCAGAATATTGCATAAATTTTCCGTAATCCGCTGCGGAAAAACGACCGGGGCCCGTGTACCGATCCGAATGATCTCCACATGCGGGATGGCGCGTAAGTTGCTCAATACGTATTCGAGGATCTTATCATTGATCAGCAAGCCGTCCCCTCCGGAAATCAGCACGTCCCTCACTTCCGGTGTATTTCTTATATATTCGATCGCTCCATCCAATTGCTTCTTAGGAACGCCCATTCCCACCTGGCCTGAAAAACGGCGGCGCGTGCAATATCGGCAGTACATCGAGCACTGGTTCGTAACGAGGAACAGCACCCTGTCCGGATACCGATGCGTCAAGCCTGGAACTGGTGAATCCTCATCCTCATGGAGCGGATCCTCCAAATCATATCTCGTCTTGTTCATTTCTGCCGAGAGCGGTACCGACTGTAAACGAATTGGACAGCGAGGATCATCAGGATTCATCAAAGAAGCATAATAGGGCGTTATATTCAAAGGAATCGTCTGAGTCGAGATCCGGACTCCTTCCTCTTCCTCCGGAGTCAGATTGACGACCTTTTTCAAATCATCCAAGGTTTTGATCGTATTGGTCAATTGCCAGATCCAATCGTTCCACTGCTCTTCCTTGACGTCCTTCCAAAGCTCGATATCATTATAATGCCTGCGCCCGCCAAGGTACTCTTTATGTTTTATTTCCATTCCCATCATGTTCATGTTAAAAATCCCCTCCCCTTATTCTAAGAACTTATCGATATACTCTCGCAAGAATGATGCCAACTCTTTTGAGAAGGAAAACATCAGAATAAGAGGGGAATGCGGGCGTGCGGGCCGCAAAATTCTTTTCTAAACGCCCAATATTTTGCAGCCAAATTCTTTGCATCTCATACAAAATACTTTACCTTCATTTCTATCATCTTGATTCCTTCCATTCCGCCGCATACACCTTTTCAATCTTGTACTTATTTAACTTATATTGTAATCCTTGTCTGGTAATATTGAGGGACTCAGCCGTTTTGCTGATATTCCCGTTGTATTTTCGGAACATATTGATGATCATTTCCTTTTCCAGTTCTTCAAGGACGACAGGTAAATCCATCTTGTCCGTTAATATGGGCGGCAGGCTCGGTGCACTGGGGGGAGTGTATTTGCCTGAAGGAAAAAGATAGGCCGGGAGGTGATGCTCATCAATCATATCCTCTCCAGTATCCATGACGTTAAAGGCCAATTCGATGGCATGGCCCAGTTCACGAATGTTTCCGGGCCATGGATACTGAAGAAGCCGATTCATCGCCTTCTGACTGATCCCGCGCACGTCTGAAAAAAATGATTTGTTGAACTTCTGAATAAAGTGATTGGCGATTTCCGCTATATCTGTTTTACGCTCCTTAAGAGAAGGCATGGCGATCGTCACGACATTCAGGCGAAAAAACAAATCGGAGCGAATGATTCCCCTCTCTAGCGCTTCTTCTGGAGAAATGTTCATCGCCGCAATAATCTTCACATTAATTTTTTGCTCCTGCGCTCCTCCGACGCGGCGCACCTCACCCTCCTGCAGCACCCGCAGCAATTTCGCCTGCAATCCAGGATCGAGGCTATTCAATTCATCAAGAAACAGCGTACCGCCATTGGCCTGTTCAAAAATCCCGAGTCGATCCACTGCTCCCGTGAAAGCCCCTTTCGTCGTGCCAAACAACAGACCTTCCATTAATTCCTTTGGGACGGCCGCACAGTTTTGTGCAATGAATGGCTGATGGCGATGGGCACTTACATTATGGATACTTTGCGCTACCAATTCCTTCCCCGTTCCCGTCGGTCCATAAATCATGACCGGGGAATGGCTGCGGGCCGATTTTTTGGCCAATGATATCGCTTCTTGAAAAACGGGACTGCTCCCGATCAAATCACTGAAATGATAAGTCGCCGTCCCTTCGAAGTACTTATTTTTCTTATAGGTCTCGGCAAGCTGGGAGCGTAAATCGACGATTTGATCATACATGTTCATAACCTTGGTAATGTCTTTGGCGATCTCCACTGCCCCGATGATCTCGCCATCCTCATATAGTGGATATGTACTATTGATCGACGTTATCTTTTTCTCCTTTACATTCACATACGTTTGAATCGACTCATTCGTTTCGATGCCCTTGTCCAACGCCGCCTGCAGCGTACTCGACTCATCGGTCAAGGATGGATAAAGCTGAAAAATATTCTTCCCGAGCACCTGTTCGCGAGCCAGCCCATCGATATGTGCCATCATTTCATTATAAAAAACCGTATCCCCATCTTTGTTCACGATATGGACACCCACATTTATCACATTCAATATCCATTCAAATTGCGTGGAAAACTGATTGACTGAAGATTTCATTTCTTCATCTCCGTTCTCTGTCACTTGATAGAATTACCTGTAAATTATATCATTTAATGGTAAATAGAATCATAGAAATGATAAAGCTTCTGAAGAGAAGAAAGGAGTTTCCCTTTCTACAGGGAAACTTATAAATAAAAGGGGTGAATGGTATTTTAAAAAGGAATGAAACCAAATTAGAAATTAAACCTTGGGAAGAGAAGGATCTTGATTTACTTTTTCAACTCAATGAACCGAAAATGATGGAGCATCTTGGTGGTCCAGAGAGTGCAGAACAAATCCAAAAACGCCACAAACGATACCTTGAAATCGGAAACAGGGGATGCATGTTCAGCATCATCCTGCCAAAGGACGAAGCTGTTGGTTCCGTAGGCTACTGGCAAACCGTCTGGAACGATGAAAATGTGTATGAAATCGGCTGGAGTGTCCTCCACTCTTTCCAGGGGAAAGGCATTGCATCACAAGCCGTCAGGGCTGTCATCGCCAAACTCAAGGACGAACGCAAATACAGCTCCATTCACGCATTTCCATCCGTCCATAACGCCGCATCCAATGCCCTTTGCCGCAAGCTTGATTTCAATCTCATCTCCGAATGTGAATTCGAATATCCGCCAGGGAGCCTCATGCAATGCCATGATTGGTGCTTGGAGCTTGAATGAAACAATAGCGGCTGTTTTCCAGTGGGAAAAGTCGAATTCTGTTAGGTTTAGGTGAATTTATTTCCCGGGAAAGTCGAATGATTCCCGAATAGGACGAATTATTCTTGGGCTGGGACGAATTAGCCTTCAGGCGGGCAGGATGGGTTTACCATCCTATCCGCCAAGATCATACTCTATCAAGCAAGCAATTTATTCCATGTTTCTTTGTTGGCTTGGTTATCCCCAGAAATGCTGCTTGCTTTTTGAAATTTGGATAATGCCGCCTCGGTTTTGCTGCCGAATCGTGCGTCAAGTGGCCCGGGATCGAATCCTTTCATATAGAGTGCTGCTTGCAGTATCCATGTGATAGGGCCCGTAGCTCCTATACTCAATGTGACCATCGCAGACTTGGTTTTTGGCCCCCATTTTCCATCGACCGCAAGTCTATGATTATATTGCTTATTAAGCTCCGTTTGTACTCCTTTTAAAAGAGCTGATCGAGTTTTGGAGCCGAAAAAACCATCGACCGCCAGATTCGTTTTATAGCGGCTATTTACTGTTTCCTGAATGGAAATGATTTGGCTATCTCCTTTACTGCCCTTTGTTGTTTTGAATCGGTTGGTAAGATGCGGTTTCTTCCCTGCTTGTAATTGTGTGTAGGTTAAGCCCCCCGTCATTTGCAAGTGGGGATAATCCTTGAATGTACGCCAATCTCCGCCCCATTCGAATCCTAACTTTTTACCTATCGCAGCCACACGCTGCCACCTTGAATCCACCGTCCAGATCGCTTTCCTGCCATCATCACTCACAAGGAAGAAATCGATGGCCAGTCCAAAATTATGATAAGATTGGCCTGGCTTAGCGTTCGTCACAACAGGCTTAGCCGGATCACTATAATTTTTTCCATTGTAACTGTAGATTCGTCCTTGACCATAAAGCGCGGCTTGCTCTTCCAAAGAGCGGTAACCTGCGCTTATTTGTACAGCGATCCCTTCTGTATAAGCACGTTCGATCATCTCCAATGCTGATGCCTTCACTACTGCATCCATCCCTATACCCATCTTCTTCACTGATCGATCCAATAATGTTCGTAATTCCACGTTCAATGCCATCCCTCCTTTTTACGTTTCCATCACCCTTTATATAAGCCTTTTTAACGGAAAAGTAGCATGAGGAGTCATGAAACAAAAGAGGTGCAACAAAAAATAGACCACTTCCATTCGCCTGGTTGCGAATGGAAATAGTCTAATAGTTCTTATTAATCTTATGCCCTGATTTCAATAGAGGGACTTATGGTGAAGTCAGCCTCTGTTTTGCTTTTCACTTCATCAAGTGTTACGCCATTTTGCAATTCAATCAATTCCATTCCCGCTTCGGAAAAATGGAAAACAGCCAATTCGGTAATCAGGCAGTGGACGACCTTTTCTCCTGTCAATGGCAATGTACAGCTCTTTTTCACTTTGGATTCACCATGCTTATTCACATGGTCCATGATGACAACGATGCGTTTCGCGCCTTGGACGAGGTCCATCGCGCCTCCCATTCCTTTGACCATCTTGCCAGGAATCATCCAGTTCGCCAAATCCCCAGTTTCGGAAACCTCCATGCCGCCTAATATCGCTAGGTCGATATGGCCGCCGCGGATCATCGCGAACGATTCAGCGCTATCAAAAAAGGATGCCCCCGCTTTGGCGGTTACCGTTTCTTTCCCTGCATTGATCAAATCCGGATCGACTTCATCCTTTTGTGGGTAGGGTCCGATTCCGAGTAAGCCATTTTCCGATTGAAGCATGACATTGAAGTCATTTGGGATCATATTGGCAATCAAGGTCGGCATCCCGATCCCTAAATTCACACACATACCATCTTGGATTTCCTTAACGGCCCGTTCTAAAATCAGTTGTCTTGTCATTTGAATACTCCTCCTTTTTATGCGTTAGCAGTTGTAAGTTTTTCAATACGTTTTACATAGTCATTTCCTACAAGCACTTTTTGTACATAAACTCCTGAAGTATGGATTTCATCCGGATCAAGCTCCCCTGTGCCCACAACCTCTTCCACTTCGACGATCGTGACTTTCCCCGCTGTGGCAACGACAGGATTGAAATTCCTTGCTGTTTTTCGATATACGAGGTTACCGAAATGATCCGCTTTCCAAGCTTTGACAAAGGCAAAATCCCCGACGATCCCTTTTTCCATGATGTATGTGCGGCCATCGAACTCTTTATGTTCCTTTCCTTTGGCGACTTCCGTTCCCACTCCCGTAGCTGTATAAAAGGCAGGAATGCCCGCTCCGCCCGCTCTTAATCGCTCAGCAAGCGTTCCTTGGGGAACTAGCTCGACCTCCAGCTCGCCGCTTAAAAATTGCTGCTCGAACAACTTATTTTCCCCTACGTATGAGGCTATCATTTTTTTGATTTGTTTATTTTCCAGCAAAAGTCCCAGACCCCAATCATCGACCCCGCAATTGTTGCTGACGACCGTCAAATCCTTTACACCTTTGTTACGCAAAGCAATGATTAGCTTTTCTGGAATTCCGCTTAACCCGAACCCGCCAACGATAATGGTAGCTCCATCCTCGATATGTTCAATAGCGCTGTCAAAAGATGATAACAATTTACTCATTTCCCCATCTCCATTCCTAATCTATTCTTTTAAATAAACAATGATGTACCAAAGGCAATGATGAAGACGGTCACTGTTTTCAAGACCGTAATCGCAAAGATATCCTTGTACGATTGGCGATGTGTCAGCCCTGTAATGGCAAGTAAGGTGATGACGGCGCCATTATGCGGCAGCGTATCCATCCCGCCTGATGCCATGGATGCAATTCGATGAAGCATTTCCGGGGTGATCCCGACATTTTGGGCCACCTGCATATAGTGACTTCCCATCACTTCCAGCGCAATCGAAAGTCCGCCTGATGCCGATCCGGTGATTCCTGCCAGTACATTGACGGCAACAGCTTCGGATACGAGGGGATTGCCGCTTGCATTGAACACCCAGTTTTGAATGACCGAGAATCCAGGAAGCGTTTTTACGACATTCCCAAAACCGACTTCAGATGCGGTATTGAATATGGCAAGCAAAGATCCCATCGCAGCAGCCGTCAATCCACTTGCCAATTTGACCTTTATGCGTCCAACATTCAAAAGCATGGCGGCTATGATACCGATTGTGAGGGCAACGATCAGCGACCACGATGAAGTGACTGTGCTTACATCGGCAATGTTGAACGTTTCCTTCAGCATCGATCCGTCATACCAATGCTTAACCGAAATGGCGCTGCGGCTGAAAGCGAAATTGAAAGCGACGACAAGGATGAGCGGTACGAGGGACAGCCAAAAGTTAGGCAGGTTTTGCTGTTCTGCACTTTCGGGTTCATTGATATGTCCTTCCCCGTACCCTTCCCCATTTGCCACCGCTTGTTTACGACGGCGTTCCAGCCAAAGCATTCCTCCTGTGAAAACAATGATTGCGCCAATGATCCCCATGATGGGAGCTGCATAGGTATCCGTTCCGAAATAATTCGTTGGAATGATATTTTGGATCTGAGGTGTTCCAGGAAGAGCATCCATCGTATAAGTGAAAGCGCCTAATGCTATCGTTCCCGGCAGCAATCTCTTTGGAATGTCGGCTTCTTTAAAAATGGCTGCTGCAAATGGATAAACGGCGAATGCCACGACAAACAGTGAAACCCCGCCATATGTCAGCGCCGAACAGGCAAGCACGACAGCAAGAATGGCCTGCTTCGAGCCTAGTGATTTTACGATGGTCTTGGCAATGGATGCTGCTGCACCGCTCATCTCCATGACCTTTCCGAATACGGCCCCTAATAAAAATATCGGAAAAAACGCTTTAATATAGTTAGCGGCGAACGTCATGTATGTCTCTGTATAACTCGGCAGCAAGTGACCGCCGGATAATATGACCGCCAACAATGTAACAAGCGGCGCTATGATAATGACCGGATAGCCCCGGTAGGCTAAAAAGATTAAAAGTCCCAGCGCCACGACAATGGCTAAAATTTGAATCACCAACTCATTTCCCCCTTTTCTTTTTTCTCCCTTTGCCCCAAAATGAGACGGAAATCTCTTAGTAAAAAATATCAATCTCCCTAAATCCCATATTTTTTCCTTTGTTCCATCCAAGCCTGCCTTCCCCAAGTCAAGCTGAATGATCTCCCCAAACTTCCCAAGCGTTGATAACGCTTTCAACTTTCTTGGTGAATGATGAATTTTCTTTTCATTTTAAGTGCAAACAGCATTTATCATGACAGATTGGCCATTCACTAATTTAATAATGCAATTGTCGTGCCAACTTGATTTCAAGGTCTATTCGTTACGTTTTTATAAATGGGACAAGCTAAAATCCCTGGTAACTGTCAGGTTTTCCTTACAGATAAGCATAAAAGGTTAAAAAGTGTAAGCCTTTTCATACAACATCTCAAAACTACCTTGTTTTATGTACGGATTCCCTGACACATCGCTACTTTTTGCAGGATAAAATAGCTACAACGGCGCAAACGTTACACTTCAGGGATTCGCTTCTGAGCGGATGCCCACCCATTTACCAATATTTTAACATTTAAATAGATGGGCAAACAGCTATTTTCCTATCATCATAAACCATATTTATTCATTTTTTCATAAAGCGTCGTTCGGCTGACCCCGAGCCTCTTTGCCGTTTCCGACTTATTGCCAGAAGTCATTTCCAGGCATGAAAGGATGACAGCCCGCTCGGTCTCATCCATCACCTCGGCTAAGGTGCGGATCGTGACCGCTTCCTTCTGACCCGTGATTTCTTTCGGGAGGTGCTTGGAACATATCATTTCCCCTTCTTCCACGATATTCATTGCCCGTTCAATGATATTCTCCAGCTCACGAATATTGCCCGGCCACCCATAATGTCGCAGCAGCCGTAATGCTTGGTCACTCATCCCGATTACACGCTTTTTCATGAGGCTCTGGTACTTCTCGACAAAATGATTGACCAGTATTTCAATGTCCTCCGGCCGCTCCTTCAGGGAAGGGACCTGAAATTGCATGACCTTTAGCCGATAATACATATCAAGCCGGAATTCCCCTTTTGAGACCATTTCATCCAGATTGCGGTTCGTTGCAGCGATTACCCGGACATCAATCGGAATGCTTCCCGTCGATCCGACCCTCTCGATTTCTTTTTCTTGGAGCACACGAAGCAGCTTCACCTGCATATGCAGCGGCAGCTCACCGATTTCATCGAGAAAAATCGTTCCCCCTTCAGCTGCTTCGAACTTCCCTGCTTTTCCGCCTTTTTTTGCACCAGTGAAGGAACCCTCTTCATAGCCAAAAAGCTCCGACTCCAGCAGCTCTGCCGGGATGGCGGCACAGTTCACCTTGACGAACACGCCCATCGCCCGTCTGCTATCATTATGGATGGAATGGGCAAACAGCTCCTTACCCGTTCCGCTTTCGCCCAAGATCAACACATTCGAATCGCTTTTCGCGGCAATTTTGGCTTGACCTTTCACTTCCATGAATGCGGGACTTCTGCCCATCAAATGATCAAACGTATAGGAGGCTTTATTCCTCTCGCGAAAATCACCTTTGTACTTTTTCAGCTCTACTTCAAGTGAGTTTATCCGCTTGGAAAGAGCGGTGAATTGCCCGACATTCTTAAAAAGAATCTTCCCGACCGCTCCTATTAATTTACCTTGTTTCCGTATGGGGGAGCGTGTCGCGATGATATAGTTATCTTTTATTTTCTGTAATTCGGCGACCTCTTGCTTGCCTGTTTTGGAGACCACATGCATCCGCGTATTTTCAATGACCTCCGTTACATGTTTCCCTATGGAGCTTTCCTGATCGACCCCCAGAAAATCCGCATAAGCGTGGCTCAGCATTTGGACATACCCCTCCGTATCGACCATCACCAACCCGTCATAGGCAAATTCAATGATATCCTTGAACAGAATTTCTTCATGATTATCGACATTAAGAAAATCACTTTTATTATTCGTAAACAATAGTAGATAAATCTGATACTGCTCAGCACCGATTTGAATGATGGTTTTTCTGACAATCCCATTGTGATCGTTCAAACGGATGGGCGTATTGACAGCTGGTCTAAGCTTTTTTTCCATCAGCACATTTATTTGCCGATCAAATTGATCCTCAGGGAATATCTCTGATAATATGCGATTGCATAAAAAGATTTCATTTTCGTTTTTCGTTACCAAAACACCTACAGGCAATTCTTCGACTATCGCCTTCACTAATTCCAAATGAACAGTTTCACTATCGCTTGCCATCCTTATTCTCCTTAACCCGTCTGAATTTTCCCTCATTATATCATAGGAAATTGAAGTCAAGGGATTACCGCTCCACAATCAGCGCCGTTCCTTGTCCGCCGCCAATACATAGGGTGGCAAGGCCGGTTTTTGCGTCCCTGCGCTTCATTTCATACAGTAAAGTCACTAAGATGCGGGCACCAGATGCACCTACCGGATGACCCAATGCAATCGCCCCGCCATTCACATTCACTTTCCCCGGATTCAATTCAAGGTCATGAAGCACGGCGAGTGACTGCGCCGCAAAGGCTTCATTCACTTCCAGCAAATCGATTTCATCGATTGTCATTCCCGCTTTCGCTAAAGCTTTTTTTGTAGCAGGAACTGGCCCGTAGCCCATGATTTTCGGATCGAGGGCGGCATTGGCATAGGATTTGATCGTTGCCAGCGCTTCCAGTCCCAGCTCGTCTGCTTTTTCCTTGGACATCAGGACCAGCATCGCTCCCCCATCATTGATTCCCGATGCATTACCGGCCGTCACCGTTCCGTTTTCCTTAAAAGCAGGACGCAGCTTCGTTAGCTGATCGATCGTCAGCCCATGACGCGGATGTTCATCCTGGTCCACCAAGATCGTCTTTCCGCGGCGTTTATATTCAACAGGGGCGATTTCATCTGCAAACCGTCCTTCAAGCTGGGCCTTTTCAGCCTTCATTTGGCTATTCAAAGCGAATTCATCTTGCTTTTCCCGGCTGATATCCCATTGCTCGGCAATATTCTCCGCAGTCACGCCCATATGATATTGGTTGAAGACATCCGTTAAGGCATCATACGTCATGGAATCCACGGCTTCGGCATTCCCCATTTTCTGGCCAAAACGATAGTTGGGAAGTAAATACGGGGCATTGCTCATGCTTTCGATCCCTCCAGCAAGAATCACATCCGCATCACCAAGGGCAATGAATTGTGCTCCCATTATGACTGTACGGAGTCCGGACCCGCAAAGTTTATTAACGGCCATGGCCGGCGTCGTTTCCGGAATGCCTGCATGAATCGCAACCTGACGTGCCACATTTTGCCCTAATCCAGCAGACAGGATATTCCCGACCAACACCTCATCGATCAGATCAGCCGGGATTTTTGCCCGTTTGATCGCTTCCTTTGCTGCCACAACTCCCAATTCAACCGCTGAAACATTGGCAAGACTTCCTCCGAACGTACCAACCGGTGTCCTAGCGGCCCCTACAATCACTACTTCTCTCATCATACTTCCTCCTTCTCCCTTTTTAATTTTGCCAGTTTAATGAAATGTCGGTCCCGCTCATCGATTTTCTCGGAAGCGGCAGATCCTTCATACGTAAAGATCCCTTCTCCCGACTTTACCCCAAGCTTCCCTTCCTCCACCAAATCACGAATCAACACAGGAGCTTCCTTACTCTGATCAAGCTTGGGTGAAACATTATCAAAAACACGCTGCCATGTATCCAGTCCGCCAAAATCGGCAATCTCGATCGGCCCGGTAAATGCCCAGCGAAAGCCTGGTCCGGCCGTTATCGCCGTATCGATATCCTCAGCATCGGCAACACCCTCTTTTAATAAATGAAAGGCTTCCCGCATCAAGGCAGTCTGGAGGCGATTGGCAATGAAGCCTGGTATTTCTTTTTTCAAGAGAATCGGAGACTTGCCGATTTTACGCATCAAAGCAAGGGTTGTCTCGACGATATCCGGTTTTGTTTCGTCATGCTGAACAATTTCAACCAATGGAACCAGATGGCCGGGATTGAAGAAATGCGTGATCACCATCCTGTTTGCAAACGAAGCCTTCTCCATCAATTGGGAAATCGGAAAAGTCGATGTATTGGAAGCAACAATCGCATCCGGTTTGATGATGTTCTCCATTTGCTGATAGAGACTCAACTTCAGCTCGATGACTTCCGGGATCGCTTCAATGATAAAATCGGCATCCCTTAAGGCCACTTCCAAATCAATGTTATAAGTAATATTCGCCAAAGCGTCTTGCTTTTCCTGATCGGTCAACACCCCTTCCGCAATCAGCAGGGATAGATTCTCAGAAATCCGGTTTTTGGCATGCGCTAAGAATTCTTCCTGGATATCGTTAATCGTGACGGAATACCCGCTAACGGCAAATGACTGCGCGATCCCACTCCCCATGACACCTGAACCGATAATCGCTATTTTGTTAATCATCCTAATTCCCCTTTCCGTTTTATGTCCTCACCTTTCATTCATGCAATATTCGTGCCACCGATAACGAAAAAACAAAATTCTTTTGTTATGCCAAAAATCATGATAGACTCTTACTCATTAACCTAACCCATATTTTTATAACTTCCCTATTCATTTCCAACATTATCTTGAGGAATCTTCCTTTTTTAAAATGAACAGATTGGACCATTACATTTTTTTTGGAGGAATGTAAGATGGTTAACAACAAAGTGGCGATCATTACCGGATCGGCTAGAGGAATCGGGTTTGAGATTGGAAAGATCTTTGCCGAAAATGGCGCGAAGGTCGTTTTGTCCGATCTTGATCAAAACACAGTTGAAAAAGCTGCTTCAGATCTAAGAAACAAAGGCTTGGACGTTATCGGCTTAAAAGCAGATGTAACCGTTGAAGACGATATCATCCAACTGATCAATCAAGCTAAAGACAAATATGGACGAATCGATATTTTCATTAATAACGCCGGGCTTCAGCATGTGGCGCCGATTGAAGAATTTCCAACCGAAAAGTTCGAACTGATGATCAAAATCATGCTGACCGCTCCTTTCATCGCGATCAAGAACGTTTTGCCCATCATGAAAGAACAAGGCTTCGGCAGGATCATCAACATCTCTTCCATCAACGGTCTAATTGGCTTCGCCAACAAAGCGGCATACAATAGCGCCAAACATGGTGTCATCGGCTTAACGAAAGTCGCCGCCTTGGAAAGCGCCGCATCGGGCATAACCGTTAATGCCCTTTGCCCTGGATATGTGGACACTCCGCTCGTCCGCGGACAAATGGCAGACTTGGCGAAAACACGCAATGTTCCTCTAGAAGATGTATTGGCAGAGGTCCTTCTTCCGCTAGTGCCTCAAAAACGTCTCCTGGATGTTAGTGAAATTGCCGACTACGCGATCTTCCTCGCAAGCGACAAAGCACGGGGCATCACAGGCCAGGCAGTTGTATTGGATGGCGGATATACAGCTCAATAAAAAGAAAATATATAAGCAATAAGCCCGATTAAACAACACCAACAAAGGTGCTCTTCATTCGGGCTTTTTTGTATTCATGGGATAACTAGACAGTCGTTTGGATCGGAAAAGAAGTGGAAGAAAATGGTGGAACAAAGAATTCCCTCATGTTACAGTAATATAGGGATACCACCCTTAAAAGGAGGCTTCGTCATGATTATTAAGTGGGTTAGACTGCGATAATTAAAAGGGCAGGCCAATCATGCTCCGGAAAGAATGTATGGATTTGCGCAATTAGATCATATTTAATACGGAGGGTAAAACATGAGTGAACAAATCGTGAAAATAAATAAAGTCGATATATGTACAGAAAGTTTCGGAAACTCCAAAGACCCTGCTGTGCTTTTGATCATGGGAGCGATGTCTTCTTTAGATTGGTGGGATGAGGACTTTTGTATCCGCCTCGCCGAGCAGGGGAGGTTTGTCATTCGATACGATCATCGGGATTTGGGACGATCGACCGTTTATGAACCCGGCACTTCCAACTATACAATAACGGACTTGGCTGACGACGCCGCGGGTGTCCTGGACGCTCATTCCATAGAGCAAGCTCATATCGTCGGCATGTCCATGGGCGGTATGATCGGCCAAATCCTTGCCTTAAGATATCCGGAACGCGTCACTACGCTTACGCTCATCGCATCAAGTGTGTTCGGGACTGTCATGGAAGAACTGCCTCCAATGGACCAAAGCATATTGGATCATCATGCGAAAAGCGCTTCCGTGGATTGGGCAAACAAGGAGTCGGTCATCGCCTTTCTTGCGGATGGCTGGAAAACGCTGGCCGGTTCCAAACCTTATGAGCAGGAAAGAATGTATAAACTGGCTAAAAGAGAAGCAGAGCGCGCCATACAGCTGCCAAGCAGATTCAATCATGCCATGCTTGCCGGCGGGGACGAATATTACGATCGAATGGGGGAGATCACGGCGCCTGTCCTCATCATCCACGGGACAGAAGATCCAGCCTTGCCATACGAACATGGACTTGCGCTTGCAAAAGCAATCCCTCAAGCTTCATTCGTGACGCTTGAGGGATCGGGGCATGAGATTCATCGTGAAGACTGGGATGACATCATCGATTCCGTTAAAAAGCTTACTTCACGATAAGAATCAGCCATAAAAGAAGCCGACCAATAAAAGGTCGGCTTTTCTTAATACGTTTTAGCAGTACCCGCCATATCCTTGAACGCCGCCATAACCGCCACCGTTATCGCCACCGCCGCCGAAGCAAGCCGCTCCGACAATGATTAAGAGGATAAACAAAACGACTATAAAAGCGAAACCTCCACCAAAACCTCCAACACCGTTATCGCAACCGCAATTCGATTCATGACCACAATTAGACAATAGAAACATCTCCTTATTTGTTTTAGAACTTGAAAAATTAAATGGGTTAATTCACTTTATGTTCTAATTAGGATAATGACACAATAATCACTAGAAACTTTTTATGAACCACCCACAACAGAGCAAACTTGACGTTTTTAGTTTGGGGCCTCTTTCATGACGGAGACCTTATCGTGAAAGAAGATGTGACTCACTCCATGATCGAAAAAAATGAGCATGTAACCCATTCCTGCCAGCTTCGGCTTATTGTACAATGAAGCTAAAAAGGTTCGAGGTATGTATGATAAAAGGAAATTCTTATATTCTTGTTTTCTCCATGCTGATTGTGTTGCTAATCGTACTTGTTTCGGATACGCCGATAATCATCAAGGCTTTACTTGCTGCCCTAACGATGGCATTTTCAACCCCTGCAATCAGGAAGCTTATGTTCAAAGACAAATTCAGGAAAATGAAAGCGGCACTGTATTCATCATTGACCTTTACATTGGGCCTATTTCTAATCTCGATTTTCGAAGAACCATCATCCATTTTATCTGGTGATCACCTTTCCCTTCTTATGGCTGTGCTTTTTTATAGCTTATTGGGAAATTTCATTTACGGCTTACCAGCCTCGCTTATGGCTGAAGTTATTTCAATCAGGTTTTTCACGATCCGTATCTGGTTATCTGGATTCATTCATATAGCCTTTGGACTGATTACATACTTCATCATGCCAGGCTTCCTTTTACCTGCGATTATTTGCTCGATACTCTTTTTTGCACTGGATGAAATCACTAACGTATATCCGTCAAATACCTGACCTCTGTTATCCTGGCCAGTTTGCAGTGTGGCAAAATGAAAAGGATAAAAGAAATTAGCTTCTTTTATCCTGCAGTTCATTTACTCTATTAATCGCCGCCAAAGCAACTCATAGATAAGGTAGGGTTGACACAAAATAGTCGTATAGTTTTAACCCGATGGCACGTCCCGCCTTAGAGCCCGAAAACACATTGAATAATTTTTCAAAAAAATGGAATAAATCCACCACTAAACACTGGAACATTTGTTCTGATCGTGTTATTCTTATATCAAACAATAAAAGATCAAATCGCTGCCAAACGATTTGATCGTAACGATAATCAAAGGCCGGTTGTATCCGCGGGCCTAAAACAAGGTTGTACCGCTGAGCCGAGCCAATTGCTGACAACAAGGGTGCTGGTGATAAATAACAGCTTCGATCTTCAGCTAACGCACCTGATTGTTCTTTAGGAAGTACTTCCATTATCATTTTTAAGAGTATCATTGCATTGCAAAGATGCTCTATAAGCATTCTTCAACCTCCTACGTTTTCGCTTTACCGAAACGGGTAATGTATGATAGAAGCATGAGTTTGATAAACGTCTCTCTATAGGAGGAATGTTCATGAATCCGGTGATTTTGTTTGATGGGGAATGCAACTTTTGTGATTCGAGCGTGCAGTTCATCATAAAGCGCGATCCGAAGGGCCTTTTTCATTATGCTTCGCTCCAAAGCGAGGCAGGGCAGGAGCTGCTGAAGAAATACGATGTGCCTGCAGACATCGATAGCATGGTACTGATCGAGAAGGACCAAGCCCATTATAAATCGTCTGCAGCCTTGAGGATTTCCCGCAGGTTACAAGGGGCATGGAAACTGTGTTACGGCTTCATCATCGTCCCAAGCTTCATCAGGAATTCGGTTTATGACTTCATTGCCAAGAACCGGTACAAATGGTTTGGAAAGAAGGAAGAAAGCTGTATGCTGCCATCGCCAAGTGTTCGGAAGCGCTTTTTATAAGAAAAAGGACGAAGAGCCATCAGCGGCTCTCCGTCCTTTTCATTGTGTAAAGGTGGAATATCTCCATAGATGATTGGCCGTCGGGCGGGCCATCATTTCAAGGCCTTTACTCTTCGCTTGATGGAGGGGCTCCCACTCCTGTTCATCTGTTTCCTTTAGATAAACTTCATGATGGGGTGCCTGGTCATGATAGCCGGCAATATTGATTTCGCCATTTCGGTAAAAGGTCCCGATCACTTTATAATCCACCGCAGGAGAAAGAATGATCGGGTTCCCGACAGAGTGTGTCAGTTGAATCGTCGTTTTCTCTTTATTAGCTAACACGTGTTTCACTACAATGTCTTCGTCAGATGCCACACCTTCCTCGAGAAAAACAAAATCCTTGTCGTATGCCTCACTTTTTCCGACGGCTTTGGAAAACTCGATTTCCGCATCCTTCTCCTTCTCTTGAATCGTCATATCGACCCTGGTCCTATAGCGGGATGAATCGGGATCGAAGCCCCGATTGTCCCCTTTAAAATATGGAACCTTGGAAGCAAGGTTGGGGTTCTTCAGCCACTCCTCCGGTAAAAAGGTGGAATAACGAAGCCGCCAATGTCTCAGCTTTTGGTCATCCGCCTTGCTTTCTTTAACCGATTGCAACAGCTGCTTCACGGGTCCTACCTTTTTGGTGTTCGTTATTTCCTCAATCGCTGCCTGTGCTTGGGAAGACCCTTTTTTAAAGACGCCGACCATACTCGCCAAAAATGATTTAACGGCATATGTTTCTTGCTCGGAACGCGGGAGGGGACGCCTCGCTTTGATCGTGTACGTGTATTCTTGGTTCTCGCTAATACTCCGATCACTGAAGGAACATCCATACACCAGCCCCACCTTCACGCCGTTCTTGAAAATCATATATTCCTCTATCCCTTTAATCGGTTCCCATTCGAGGCTGATTTGACCCTTCGCGACAATCGTCGTGAAGACCAGATCCAAAAGGATATTATCCTCCTTCTTATTTTCGGCGGTCGTCGATGTTTGTATTTTCATCCTTTTTTTGACCTGCTTCTCCCCATCCAGGCTCTCGATTGTATACGTATAGATGGTTCCTGCTGTCAGACCTTCTTCCGCCACATAAGGAACCGGTCCGCTATAAATTGGCTGCACACCTCTAAAAACCCGGTAGAATTGCGCTTCATTTGGCCAGACAAGCTTTATGGCATCCTCTTTCCGCTCGATTTTACACATCAAGGACGTCGTCTTGATCACGGCCCGATGCAACCTCTTATGCGAAACGAGATAAGCAATCCCTGCAATCCCGAGAGCCAGCAATGATTGCCGAGTGGTGATTTTAACTCCACGTTGTTTTAAGCCTGGAAATGAAAAATGAGTCATCCACATCTTCAACACCTCTTCCTTTGATAGGTGTATCTTTTTTTTCCTTTACCCATTTTAAACTCGGGGCACACTTTGCGATGTGCTGCCACGTTCATTAACCTAAAAAAAATGAGGAAGTGCATGCCCACGGTCTTGTTTACATTTAACGGCGATTTTATATGTCTATTCATTTTTTCGCCGAAAAAAGCATCATGAATGCTACCACTCATGATGCTTTCTACCTTCTTTATCCCGATTTTGGAATCCCTTCTCGCAGGCGATTTGGCAGCTCTACAAGCGTTTCGTTCAAGGTATCCAGTTTCGTTTCAATCCGATGAAGCAAATAAAGGGTAACAATGATCGGAAACCCAATATCACTGACAAACGGCAGGATTTGATCCACTTTTTCTTCACCTCACCTTCCAGGGTGAACGGTCAAGGAAACACTTCCTTAAGTTAGTTAAGCTCCAAATCCTCGACATTCCGCTCAACAAGCCGTGCTCCCTTCACGCCAACGAATCCACCTGAGGCAGAAATGAAAGCATTCCCAGCAATGACTTGTTCCATTGCCTGTTTAACCGTATTTACATGAATCGGATTTTTCGGATTTTCTACGGCAATCGTCGCTGATTTTCCTTCCTCCGTCTCGAATATCATTTCCAACACTTTAGCCACTTGACATCACCTCCCTCCGGTCGGTTTCATGCACCAATTAGTCCATCAATGAATACGTATCGACCCTCGTCACTTCGCCCATTGGATAATTCTGCACGCTCGCGATCGCCGCAGCTGTTGAAAATAACTGATCAGCCGTCGCCTCGGTCTTGATGTTGGTGAAGGATTTACGTTTGAAGATAATGTTCCCTTTTTCATTCAGCCCTGTTTCAAAATCGACCCGGAGCGTACTGGATACTGGAATTTGGTTGGCCATGTCTCTCACCCCCTTTCGCACTCTATATACATTATTCCGAGCCGAAAGTAGCATGGTCTTAGTAAAAAGTTGGCATTTGGTTTTAACTGGAACGATATGTTCACCTTTTAATGGGAAATAATATTCGAGAAAGGAAGTGGATCAGTCATGTCATTAGAATGGTTCGACAGAATAAGCGGAGAATTGCAGGATCACCTTACCTCGATTTGCGATGAATACGGCCGAAATGGCAGCATGATCGTGGAGCGCGGATCTAAGCATCCACGCATCGAATTTTATACAGAGCTGGATGACCATGAGAGGGATTATTTCGCCTCGGTGTTTTTCGATCCGCATAATGAAGAATTCTACCTCGAATCCTTCGAGCAGGAATTGGGCCAGGTCAGCAAGGTGGTTTTGGCTGATATTGAAGATATCGTTGATGCTGTGCACGAAAGCTTCCATTTCTATTTGGAAGAAAACGACACTGATGAATATGATCTTGATGCCGATGTATTAGAAGAACATGACGAAGTTGAGATTTACGAAATTGATGTCGATTGGGAAACTCCTGAAGTGACCGCCTATATGAAGGAAAATGAAGTGGAGGTCACCTATCAATTCGGAATCGTCCAGGAAACCGGTGATGGCGTGCTAAAGCGCATCAATCGGATTCGAACAGCGGATGATGACTTGTTAAAGGATGAAACGAACTTTATTTTCAGCAAGGAAGAGGCAAGCACCATCATCGCCATGATCGCAAGCCACATGGATAAACTGAGCGAAATGGATTAACGAAATAAACCTTGTCCATGCACATCATGGACAAGGTTTTATTACGTCAAAATCAGTTCATAAACTTCCGATAATTGAGTGACCCGCTCCGTATCACTGGACTCTTTGGCATGCTTGATTTCCTGAGGCAGGATATGGTTCAGGAAACTGGCTTCTTTACCGGTAAGCACGTTGATGAGATCTTCTTCTGATTGAAGATGTCCACCCTTGATTTTATTATATATGCCCTGCGCTGCAGGATTTCGATCCGTATAGTTAGACAAGATCTCACGTAAGTAACCAAGCGTACGATCCATTATTCCATCCCTCTCCACTGTTAGGTTTAAGGCTTATATATACCTTCCCCTATTATGGGCGGATGCATTCCTTGCTTTATTTTTGGAGGTTTATAAAAAAAGGACCCATTACGCTTGGGTCCTTTTTCGGGTTCGCCGCGAGTTTCGGCGATTTACTCGCCAATTCGGACTTTTCTCGCGAGTTCATGCTGTGTCATCATTACACGATGCCAAACCAGGTGTAGAGGGCGATGATGACGAAGACAGCGAGTGATTTGATGACAGTGATCATGAAGATGCTGCCGTATGATTGTCGATGCGTTAGTCCAGTGACGGCAAGCAGGGTGATGACGGCTCCGTTATGCGGAAGGGTATCCATGCCGCCTGATGCCATGGCGACGACGCGGTGCATCACTTCGGGTGAGATGTTTGCCGCGGCGATGGCCTGATTGTATTTGTCGGCCATGGCGCTTAGTGCAATTCCCATTCCTCCTGAGGCGGATCCCGTTATGCCTGCGAGTGCGCTGGTGGAGACGGCACCATTGACGAGTGGATTCGAGAATACACCGGATATGCTGTCGCTGATTTTGGCGAATCCTGGGAGGGCGGCAATGACTCCGCCGAAGCCGTACTCGGATCCTGTGTTCATGACAGCTAGCAAGGAGCCGCCAATACTGGTATTGAGGCCTTCCTTCATGTTTTTCGTCACTCGTTTCCAATCATAGGCAAGGGCCGTGATGATGCCGACGACCAAGGCGATTTCAACCGCCCAGATGGCAGCTGTGGCTGCTACATCGACGGAATAGGTTTCAAGCCCGATTGCTGAAAAATCAAATCCATTCGGGTACCATTTCGGTATCGCTTTCGATAGATAATTATTCATGAGGGCCACTAATCCAAGGGGAACGAAGGCTAAAATTTGCCGTAATGCCGTTTGATTGGTTCGTAAATCCGGAGCTGGCTCGCCTTTTTCCGATTCAGCGGCCGCCACCTTTTCCTCCGGCGTGCCATAATAGCCTTCTCCGGCTTTCTTGGCTCGCCTTTTCCTGCTTTCCAAATACGTCAACCCGACCGATAGGACAAAAATGGCGCCTATGATGCCAAGTAATGGAGCGGCATAAATGTCCGTACCAAAGAAGGCTGTTGGAATGACATTTTGGATTTGCGGTGTGCCTGGTAACGCATCCATCGTGAACGTGAATGCACCAAGTGCGATGGTTGCAGGCATCAGCCTTTTCGGAATGTCGGCTTGCTTGAACAATTGAACGGCAAAAGGATAAATTGCGAACACCGCTACAAACAAGCTCACGCCGCTATAGGTTAAGATCGCACCCAAAAGGACAATCGTCAGCATCGCTTGTTTGGCCCCGATCAGCCGCACGATCGTCTTCGCAATCGATTCGGCGATTCCCGACATTTCAATGATTTTCCCGAATATGGCCCCCAATAGGAAGACGGGAAAATAATTTTTGATGAAAATGACCATCTTTTCCATGAATACACCCGAATAGAACGGAAGGATGTTACTCGGATCGATGAAAAAAACCGGTAAAAGTGCAAAGATGGGTGCAAATAAAATAACGGAATAACCGCGATAGGCTGCAAACATCAGCAGTCCTAACGATAGTAAAATAATCAGTAAGTCCATGTAAATCCCCCTTTAATCCAACTTTGAAAAATTCCCCCAAATCAGTCATATATACGCCAAAAGTGAACCTCTCCGTCCATTTAAATTGGACGGAAGGGTTCACCTTCAGTTTGTTATACGTTATTTCCTATTACTGAGCTGTGTAGCCGCCATCGATGACGACAGCTTGTCCTGTTACACTTTTCGCTTTATCGCTTGCCAAGAACAATGCATAATCAGCAATTTCACTAACATCCAATAAACGTTTTTGAGGCACCAATGGAAGAAGGACTTCTGCCAATACATCCTCAAGCGGGACATTGCGTGTTTTCGCCAAGTCTGCCATTTGTCCGCGAACAAGCGGTGTATCCACATATCCAGGACATAATGCATTGACCGTGATTCCGTGCTCTGCACCTTCAAGGGCAGCAACTTTCGTTAAGCCGATCACCCCGTGTTTCGCACTGTTGTAAGCCGCTTTACCTGCGAAGCCGATGACTCCGTTAATGGAAGAAACGTTAATGATGCGTCCGAAGCCTTGTTCCTTCATGATCGGGAATACGGCTTTCGTTAACATGAACGGTGCCGTCAACATGATTTTGATCATCAATTCGTATTTTTCAGTCGGGAAGTCCTCGATTGGCGATACGTGCTGCAACCCGGCATTGTTGATGACGATGTCTACGGAACCGAATGTTTCTTTAGCTTCCTTCACCATGTTTACGATATCTTCTTCTTTCGTTACATCGGCTTTGATACCGATTGATTCGAAGCCTTCCGCTTTAAGGGATGCTGCCGCTTCCTTTACCATTTCTTCATTAATGTCGGATAGAACCACTTTCGCTCCGCTTTGAGCGAAATGTTTGCCGATTTCAAATCCAATACCGCGAGCAGAACCTGTAATGATGACGACTTTGTTTTCAACCATGATAAATTTCCTCCTATTTGTATACGTTTTTATTGATTAGACGATTCCGATGGCACCCATGATAATACCGACGATCATCGCAATGGTCGGGATGATGAAGGCTACCATGAAAACATCCTTATATGTTTCTTTATGCGTTAAACCTGTTACCGCTAAAAGTGTTAATAGCGCGCCGTTGTTCGGGAAAATGGATGCACCTGAGGCAACTGCGGCCATTCTGTGGAATACATCCGGGCTGATTCCCGTCGATTGCGACAAGCTATAGAATGTATCGCCAAGTGCATTAAGCGCAATACCCATACCGCCTGAAGCAGAACCTGTAATGATCGCCATGATCTGGACGGCAAGTGATTCGGCAACGAGCGGATTGCTGGAAATATTCAGCAGCCAGGAAGTGATATTATCGAATGCAGGTATAACCGCAATGACAGCGCCAAATCCAACGGCAGCACTCGTATTCAGGATCGCCATAACCGACCCTTTTGCTCCCTCGTTCACAGAGAATATGAACTTTTTATAATCCTTGATATTAATGAGCATTATGCTCAGGACCCCTAATAATAAGGCATAAATCGGCTCTAATTTCACAACATTAAGTAATAGGACAACGATCAGAAGCGGAACCAAAGACAAGATCCAATTAGGGATTTTTTCTTCTTCGGCTGAAGCCGTAACCGAGTCGTCCGTTGCGATGAAGCCTTCTCCCTTGGCGGAAAGTGATTTTTCCCTATAAGATAACCAGAAATACCCGCCAACGGCCATGATTAATGAAGTGACGATCCCGATGATCATCCCCGAAGTTGGGGTCGTGTGGAAATATTCCATCGGTATCAGGTTTTGAATTTGCGGTGTACCCGGTATGGCTGTCATCGTGAACGTGAATGCCCCAAGCGCGAAAGTCGGAACAAGCAGCCTTCTCGTAACATTGGCTTCTTTAAAGAGAGCCAGCGCAATCGGATAAACGGCAAATACGACGACAAACAAGCTAACGCCGCCATATGTCAATAAAGCGGAAGCGATCAGAACACCCAGAATCGCCCTCTTTTTACCGATGATTTGTGTTACCTTCTTGGCGACGGATTTCGCTGCGCCCGTTTCTTCCATTAACTTCCCGAAAATCGCTCCGAGTAAGAAGATCGGGAACCATTTCTGTACGAAACCGACCAATCCGGTCATATATGTGCCCGTATACGTATCGAATACATTCAATCCGCTCATTAATGCGACTACTCCAGCTACCAATGGTGCTACCCAAATAATGGACCATCCCAAATAGGCTAAAGCCATCAGCAATACTAAGCCAACAATGATACTTAACACACGGAACCACCTCTTTTCATGGTGATATCAATCATTTTGCTTTCCATCCCAGTTCCCCCTTGATGTGTAAATCTCTCTCGGCTGAAAACATCAGCCTCTACCCCACAAAGAATTGTAAACATGATATATCAGGACACTCTCTTTTATTATGCCAAGATAATTTAAAGCCATTCCTTGACCGTATTCCGATAAAGATGAATAAGCCAAGCAATAAGTAAGGAATATATCTACTAACAAAGAATGCAATCTTGTTTTGGATCCTTTTAGTAAAGAGAATGTTTTTTTGATATAGGGTAATATATACTTGCTTTTTTTATCTTCATATAGTTTACATCCACTTAATTTATAAGTAAAATGAATAAAAAGAATACAATCCATGCCAAAGTTGAATAAATAGGAGCGAGAGAGATATGGAATTCCGAGACTTAAAATCCTTCATGGAAGTAGCCCTTCATAAGAGCTTTACAAATGCCGCGGCCCATTCTTATTTAACCCAGCCTTCCTTGAGTAAAGCTGTCAAAAAACTCGAGGAAGAACTGCGTGTCGAGCTATTCGACCGTTCTACGAGACACCTCCGCCTTACCGATGCCGGACAAATCGTCTATCAGCAAAGCCAAAAAGCCTTTGCGGCATTATCGGAATTGAACGTGCTCCTCGATGACCTGAGGGACATTACGACCGGCGAGGTGAAAATCGGCATCCCTCCGCTGATCGGCACCTTGTTTTTCCCGGATATTGCCCGCAGCTTTCAAGAACGCCATCCGAAGGTTTCCCTTCAGTTGGTGGAGCTTGGAGCCAAGCTGATCGGCAAGCTTGTCGAAGATGGCGAAATTGATCTCGGCATCGTCGTATTGCCGGCCAGTGATGCAACCTTCCATATCTCCCCCTTCATTGAAGACGAATTCGTCTTATTCCTTCATGAAGAACACAGACTTGCGCAGCAACCCGCTGTCTCTTTAGCTGAACTGAAAGATGAGAAATTCATCCTCTTTTCAGAAGATTTCACCCTGCATGACTACATCATTCAGGCGTGTGAAAAGGATGGCTTCACCCCGGACATCTCATACCAAAGCTCACAATGGGATTTGATCATCGAGCTCGTCTCATCCAAGCTGGGCATCACCCTCCTGCCCAGATCGATCTATCGTAAGCAAAACAATGAAAATGTTACAATCAAGCCGCTAAAACACTCGAATCTTTATTGGAAACTTGGGATCATCACCAAAAAAGACGCCTACCAATCCTACGCGTTGAAAGAGTTATTGAAGCTGCTGGAGGAAGGGATTCATTTCGTGCAGTGCGACAATCATCCAAATGAAAAGGAAAAGCAGTGAATTTTTCGAAATTCACTGCTTTTTTGCATGTATGGAGGCTTCCATCATAAGATGAACAGATTGAATCGATTCCTAAGGAGACTGGCTTATGAAGGCAATGGTATGCACCAAATATGGTTCACCCGATGTACTGGAGCTCCAGGAGGTGGCAAAACCCACACCGAAGGACAATGAAATCCTCGTAAAGATACATGCGACTACAGTTGCCTCAGGAGACATAAGAGTCCGCCGTTTCCATAGCCCTTTCTTGCTTTGGATACCGATGCGGATTTTCCTGGGACTTACAAAGCCGCGCAAAGCCATACTCGGCGTGGAGCTGGCCGGGGAAGTGGTTGAAACGGGAGCGAAGGTGAAAAAATTCAAAAACGGTGACGCGATTTTTGCGATGACAGGCATGAATTTTGGCGCTTATGCCGAATACACATGCTTGCCTGAGGATAGGGCCGTGGCCATGAAACCGGCCAACCTTTCCTATCAGGAGGCGGCCGCCCTCTCATTCGGAGGAACGACAGCGCTGCATTTTTTTCGAAAAGGACAAATCGAGGCTGGACAAAAGGTGCTCATCTACGGTGCTTCCGGAGCTGTAGGGACTTCGGCGGTACAGCTTGCCAAAATCTTAGGCACAGAGGTTACCGGCGTATGCAGTGCCGCCAATTTTGAATGGGTGAAATCGCTCGGAGCCGATAAACTCATCGATTATACCAAAGAGGATTTCACGAAAAGCCGGGAGAGATACGATGTCATCTTTGATGCAGTCGGGAAAAGCTCCAAGGCAAGCTGCAAGAAGCTCCTATCTCCGAATGGCCGCTACGTGTCAGTCGAGGGCCAAGGAATAGCCAAAATCCTTACCGACGATTTACTCTACCTCAAAGGGCTCATCGAAACAGGAAAACTAAAACCGGTCATCGACAAATGCTACCCGTTCGAGCAAATTCCCGAAGCCCATCGCTATGTCGAAAAAGGACATAAAAAGGGAAATGTCGTGATAACCATTAATCATGACGAACTGTGACATAACATCACTCTCTTTTTGAATCCTAACCCGCTTTCCCTTTACTTCCAATCAGCGTATGCATGGTGAAACTTTAACCAGGAATAAACATATAGAAGGTAGCTAGGGATTCCGGGAGGATTTCATGAAAATAGTTGCCATTGTACGACTCGCTTTAATCATTGTCATTCCAGCCTTCATGATGCGGCGGAGCTATAAAAAGATGTCGAAGGAAGAAAGACATGACTTATGACTGAAGTTGCGAGTAAGCGTTTTGCCGCTACATACGGCTTAGTTGCACTCAGCTTCGTATTCTTATTGCTTCATCCGATTTTTGAATTCGCATGGTTGAAAATGGAAAGCGCTGTGTTTTTTTCAATTGGAATGATGATGATTTGCGCCTTTGTATGGTTATACGCTTCATCAAAATGGAAAGCCGTGCTACCTATCATCTCGGCCCTCATCGCTATAGTCATCTTTTTATGGTGGGTCGCAAAATAGGTGCAACTATTTATGCACCTATTCTTTTTTTCTATCTATAAATCCAAGGATAGAAAAAAATGACCTCATACGGATTTTTCCGTAGGTTTTTCTGAATTTATTCTATATAAGCTTTGCACTTTTTCGGCTACTTCTTTTGGACGCACATCCAACGTTGAAAGGTCTTCTATTTTCACCCACAACGGCTGATAGGTTCCTCTTACTCCGTTTTCCTCCGTGTACTCTTCTCCCTTTCCCTTTCCGAGAACACCTTCCTCGATATCGCCTAAGAAAAAGAATTGTACCCCATTATAATGAATGACTGACAGGCATTCTTTAACCTTCACCACCAGCCCCAATTCCTCAAAGGCTTCCCTTCTTGCCGCTGTTTGAGGCGTTTCATCTTTCTCGATGCCTCCCCCAGGGAAGACATAATAAGCAGTCCCTTCCCTATATCTTCTAATCAAGGCTACGCTATCTTTTTCCATTAAGATCATTGACCCTCTATTCCTCACACTATCCCTCCCATTAACATAAAAGAGTACACCCATTATATTTTTCTAACTCTTCTCACCATTATAAAAATCCTTTTTCCACTCAATGAATTTGTGAGTTTTCGAAAAAATCATACACAAAACACGAACATTATACAACACTATTTTATGAACGTTCACTTTTTTCATTGCTATTCGATCATTCCTTTGTTATATTAGCAAAGTGATAATCGTACCTATCATTACTCGTATAGGCTTGGAAATATGGTCTGAGCGTTTCTACCTGGTTCCCATCTGAAAGAACTGGACTACGAGTTGAAGCATCCTCCCGCTCTTCTTTTTCGAGCAGGTCATGATTTAGCATGTTCTTCGTTTTTGCTTTATTATCAGATGCTTTGACGTTCGCAGCTCCAGGAGACAGGATCATTCTGCCGTTCTGGAGCTTTTTTCTTTCAGGCCAAACCTGCGGGTGCATCCAATATAAAGGAGAGATTACGATGAGAAACATCCTGTTGAAAAAATATTCGATAGTAGGCATCATTACATTACTGCTTGTGTCCATAGTTGCAGCTTGCAGTTCGACACCAAAAAATGAAACGGAAGAAAAAAAGGCGCAAAGGCCGATCATGGTTCAAGGTCCGATGCCGATCGAGGCTGAACATTTCGCGAAAAAATTGGAAGATGTGAAAGAAGATAAATCAGGGGATTTTGTTTTTTATAAGGGAACTTTAGATGGTTACCCTGTCATCGTTGCGAAAACGGGTAAAGGGATGGAAAATACCGCTGCAGCTACTGCCGTGGCGATTGAAAAGTATAACCCCATCGCCATCATCAATCAAGGAACATCCGGAGGACACGACCCAAGCTTAAACGTTTTTGATATTGTTTTGGGCCAAAAAACGGTAAACCTAGGTTCATTAAAAACGGCAGATAAAGCTGAAAACCAGGGCATCGATCCAACTATATGGAAGCCGATGGATCTAATGGCGTCTGAAGGAAGTGCAGGGGAAGATCCTAATGCTGAAAAACCACGCTTCTACGAAGGTGATAAGGATTTGCTTGCGGCCGCACATGCCGTTAAGGAAACATACACAAAAGGGAAGGTTGTCGATGGTACGATCGGTTCAGCGGACGTTTGGAATAATGAAGTCGATCGGATCAAATGGTTCCATACGAAATATGGTACATCCGTAGAAGAGATGGAAGGAGCCGCCGCTGCCCAAATCGCCAAAGCGTACGATGTGCCCTTCCTAGGGATACGGGTGCTATCCAATAATAAAGTGAATGGCGGTACATATAACCCGAATACAGCAACCGCCAATCAAGGCTATGTGTATGAAGTGGTCAAACAATATATCTCCACGGTTTCAAGCAAATAAGCTCTAACATGCAAAAGAGGCGCAGACCACTATTCTAGCGCCTCTTTCCTTGTGGTAAGCCTCATTCCTCGCCGCACAATATCAAGCTGAGGCTGTTCAATGTGTGCAGTCTGGCAGTGAAAATGAATAAATCATCATAGTTATTTCCTACGTATTCTTCGATGATGATATAGCCTTTTCTGAATCTATCAACCAATAAATGCGTGTAGTTTTCATCCCAGGTGAACCGGTTGATCCTTTTCAGTTCATCTGCCCATACTTGAAACTTAAACTCCTCGACAAGCAGCTTCAATTGATACAATTTATCTATATGTAAACAAAAGATATTGTTCTTATCTTGATGGTGTTTTTGGACGAATTCAATAAAACCCTTGATTTGATCAGCCAGCATATTCGCTATTTGCATCTCGAAGTTCATCTCTCCATCTCCCCAATGTCTAAAATCTAATCCATCGCATTAGTTGAATATATGTTTTGAAATGGTATTTTAACACCAGCAATTTTTCTCGACGATGATAGATTTATCATGGAGATCCGGCACAAAAAAAAGCCCCCAACTTATCAAGGGGACCCTTCCATGCTTCACATCGAATCAAGAATCAAGGAGATGAGCAGGCCGGCAGCGGTGAATATCCCGGTGATCGGCCCTCCGTCTTCATAGGCTTCCGGCATCATCGTTGACGCAATCATGGCGATGATGCCGCCGCCTGCAAAGGCTGCCATCGCTGCCATCGCATAATCCGGGGCATGGTCAAGGAATAGATAGCCGCCCATCGAGGATAGGGACGAGATGACCAGCACGGAAAACCACAGCAGCATGATTTTCTTTTTGGAGTAGTTGCTATTGAGCAAGCCTGTCGTACTAGAGAGCCCCTCGGGAATATTACTGATGAAGATGGCAATCACCAACAGCCAGCTTACCGAGCCCCCGCTTAACAGGCTGGCTCCGATCATGATCGACTCCGGGATGGCATCCATCACCGTTCCAATGAAAATCGCCAGGCCCGCTTCCTTCAACGAGCTATTATTCGACCGTTTCCGTTGATCGGCACCTTTTTTGGAAACAAGGAAATCCAGGACCGTAAACACGACAGCCCCGGCTATAAATCCGATTGCCGTTGCCCAGATGCCCCCATCATCCACCGAATCGGCAAGCAGCTCATAAGCAGCCGCCCCGATCAGCACCCCCGTTCCGAATGCCATGATGTAGCCAATGACGTTTTTCTTGATCGGAATGAAAATGGCCGCAAGTGCGCCAAGCAGGACAGCAGAACCAGAAACCCCTCCCCAAAAGACCGCATTCCACATCATATACCCTACTTTCCTTTTTTATAGCATGATACCCATGTTGGTGCCGTATGTAAACAAGGACAAAGTAAAGCAGCGCCGCGGGGATATAGGCGCCCTCTTAGATGGTGGATGCCTGCGGTTTATCTTCCTCTCTTTCACTAACCTTCGCAATCTTATCAACGAACATGTGGAAAACCTTTCTCTTTTCCTCCAGCTCCTTGATCGATCCCTTCAACTCGTTCAGCTTCTGTTCAAACGGTTTATGATACATCTCACGGATGTTGCGGATAATTTCATCATTGATCGTCGATTGGACAACCTGCTTGGTGATATTGAATTTATAGGAATAAACCTGAAGCTCCCGTTTCACGTCCTCATATTCCTTTTCAATTCCATTCAGCACGTCACTAATTTCTTCATTCCATTCCACTAGTGCCTTTTTCACATGCTCCTCCACCTATATTCCCCCTCTTTCACTGTCAAATCCAACTCGATAAAAAATTCATTGTATCAAACATTCATGTCGGTTCCTTTTCTGCTTATTTACTGAACCAATACGTATTATTAAAAACAGATAACAACAGCTTCACGAAACACTTTTTCTCCTCTACATACAATGTAAGGTAACGAAGATATCCGATGGAGGTGATTAGATGATCCATACAGTCAAGCAAGGGGAAACGCTCGGGCAGATTTCCAAAGACTACCGGACGCCGCTGGCAGCGATCATCCTGGCTAACCCGACCATAAACCCTAACGTCATCTACCCTGGTCAAGCAATCGTCATACCCGGCTTTCCACCACCTGACTCCCTTCCCTATCAAATTGATGTCTCGATAAACAACCGTACACTAAGGCTGCTGAAAGATGGCGTCCTGCAAAAACAATACCCGATCGCCGTTGGCAGGATATTGTTCGGAACCCCTGTAGGCCGGTTCATCATCGTCAATAAAGACCCCAACCCCGGCGGCCCATTCGGTACGATGTGGATGAGTTTATCCAAGGAACATTACGGGATTCATGGAACGAATGATCCAAGCTCGATCGGGAGAGCCGTATCCAAGGGCTGCATTCGCATGCACAACAAGGATGTCGAGGAATTATCTAAAATCGTTCCGATCGGGACATTGGTGACGATTCATCCGTAAGGGGGCAGTGATACTCTCCCCATTAAAAATAAGCCGACGAGATTATCCCATCGGCTTATTTAGCTATTCACTTAAGAAATTACACATGAAGGAATGTCCTTCAGAAGCTCGGCTCTATAGCCTAACCTTAACCTCGGTACCGTCCTTGGCCTTGACATCCACTAGGACGAGCCCTTTGTAATTTTTCAGTTCCTCGACGATCGGCTTTAGTGTTTTTTTGTCCATTAGCGGAAAGGCAAAGTCCAGTTTTTTTCTTTCGAAGTACTCTTTTGTCCATTTGTTAACAAGATGATGAACAAACTTTGAAAACAAAATGGACATTACCATGTTTAAAAGAGCATACGGAACCGGGATGGAAAATCGAACGTCTTTTGCTTTCACTTTTACATGCATCATAAGTAAATCCTAATCGATGAAGACGGAAACGGTATCCCCGTTTGCTGATTTAATATCAACGATTTGGCCGTCCAATTCGTTTTCGATTGCCTCAATAACAAGGTTTATGTCGATATCTTTCATGTATTTTTCCGATTGGGGGATACTCGCTGCAATGCTATGTCCAGCCATTAATACTACTTTGACCAGTTTTATCGGCACATTGACCGTGACGTTATCCTCTTCGGCTGATACCACACGAATTTTCAATGTTTTATCTAAGTATTTATTCGGTTTTTCAACAGGCTTCTTACTTGTTTCTTCTTTCTCCTTTAATACTTGAATCAGCTCTGCTCCCTTATCTGCATCAATCTTCCCCTCTTGAACCATGGTTAACACTCTGGTAATTTCCTCTTTCATCTGATCATTTCCTCCCTATTCTTCTTTTAAGAGCTTAATGGCTTCTTCTGCTGTGATCTCGCCATTTTCCAGCATGGTGACAACCTTTTTCTCGTCCACTTCATTTTTCTTCTTCTGCACATATCCAAGAGATGAAATGATGTCGGTTAGCTTGCCCCGAACCGTTGGATACGAAATCCCCAGTTCCTTTTCCACTTCCTTGATGTTCCCTCTGCATGTTAAAAATACTTCCACAAAATGAAGCTGATCCGCTGATAAGGATGCCAGCTTAGATAATTCAAACTCATTTTCTATCGTCGTGTGACAATGAGAGCACGACAGCTTTGTAATGTTCAATGTATTACTGCAAACAGGACAATTAGTGATTAGTTTATACGCCATGATATAGTCCCTTCCTCTTCGTTAACATGATTATAAAACAAATTATTAAAAATATAAATAACAAAATTTAATTTTCAGATAAATAAAATCAATAATATTAATATTTTAATTAAAATTATTGATATTTACCTTGATAATTGAAATTGAATGCTGATTAACCAACTTCAGTACACAGACTGCTCTCCATACTGAAAAAAAAGCAGGGATACCCACTGCCATTCATGTGATCCTATATAAGCATTATCTTTTCCTAGTGATCATACCCCAAAAGAATACTACCCAGAGGATTATACAAAAAACCAGCACGTATACATGAAAGAAATCGAAGTTTGGAACAACGTAAGCCACACTAATAATGACAGGCAATAGCAAGCCTGCAAGTATAGTGGATTTATTAACGATCTTATATTGCTGATAGCAAAGTCCCAGCATAATGATGATAAGTAAAAAAACATGATATCATTCCCTGAATTTATTTATTCCCTAACTGAACACCTTGACTCTATATAGATCAATATAATATGAGCTCGCCAAAATACAAGCCGATATAGGCACCCCCTTCACCTGCCAAACATCAACCGAATTCTGTAACCGGTTGCTAAATCTTGAAAACTACTGGCAGTGTGTGTCACAATCAAAAAGAGATACGCAGATTTACTCTTGACGTGAAGACAGGCCTGGCACATTTCTTCTTGCAGGTGACGGACTCACACACCATGTACGCGATTACAAATAAGGGGGACTTAATTCATGAAGACAATGAAACTTGGAAGCAGTACATTAGAGGTGCCGGTCGTTTCAGTCGGCTGCATGCGAATCAATTCGCTGGACAAGACCGAGGCGGAGCACTTTGTGCAAACGGCGCTGGAATTGGGCGCGAACTTCTTCGACCATGCCGATATTTATGGCAGCGGCGAATGTGAGGAAATATTCGCCGACGCCATCGGGATGAACGCAAGCATCCGGGAAAAGATCATCGTGCAATCCAAATGCGGCATACGCAAGGGGATGTTCGACTTTTCCAAGGAACATATCCTCGAATCGGTGGACGCAAGCCTGAAGCGCCTGAAGACGGATTATCTGGATACGTTCCTCCTTCACCGCCCGGATACGTTGATGGAGCCGGAAGAAGTGGCGGAAGCCTTCGATATTCTTGAAAACTCAGGCAAAGTGCGTCATTTCGGCGTTTCCAACCAAAATCCGATGCAAATCCAGCTACTGAAAAAATCGGTCAAGCAGCCGATCGTGGCCAACCAGCTGCAATTAAGCATCACGAACGCCAACATGATTTCCAATGGCTTTAATGTGAACATGGAAAATGAACAAGCCGTGAACCGCGACGGCAGTGTGCTCGATTTTTGCAGACTGAACGATATCACGATTCAGCCTTGGTCACCGTTCCAATACGGATTTTTTGAAGGCGTATTCCTCGGAAACGAGAAGTTCCCTGAATTGAACAAACAGATCGATGAAATCGCCGCTAAATATGAAGTCAGCAACACGACGATTGCGATCGCATGGATCCTGCGCCACCCCGCGCACATGCAGCCGGTCATCGGAACGATGAATGAAGGCCGCTTAAGGGATTGCTGCCAGGCAACCGAAATCAAGCTAACACGCGAAGAATGGTATAGCATCTATCGCGCGGCAGGCAATGTGCTGCCGTAAATGTTGAAGTGAACTCACAAGGGGCATGAATCCGGAAACCAACCGGGCTCATGCCTTTTAAGGTCACTCTTCAAACGCACCAGACACTTTACTCCCATCTTAATTCATTAACGAAAGCACCGTTTTATGCTTCATGTGAAAACCCCGATTACACAATTCCAAAGTGATATGCCGATAGCCATATTAAAACTGCCCCTCCAATTGTTAGCTGTGTCTAACAATTGGAGGGGCAGCTCAATTTGAAAAGGTTATTTTTATTTTTAGTTACGCCTTGAAGCGAGAAATCATCTCCTGCAATTCCTCCGCCAATTTGTTCAACGAAATGGTCGCATTTGAGACCTCCTCAATTGAGGCCAACTGCTGTTCACTGGCAGCTGCTGCTGTTTCAGTACCGGATAGCGTTTCCTGTGACCCTTCAGCAATGATTTCTATGGTGAGTTGCAGGTCATCAAAGCCAGTCTTTATAAACTGGGTAGAGGCTGCCACTTCTTGAATTTGAGATGTTACCTGCTCAATTAAAATTAATATTTCTTCAAAGTTTGTTACCGTTTCTTCAGAATGCTTGATTCCAGAGTCTACGTTATCTCTTACAATTTGAATATTAGTAACGGTCTCGTTTGATTCATTTTGGATGGTTGAAACGAGCTTATGGATGTCATTCGCTGATTGGTTGGTTTGATCGGCTAATTTCCTAACCTCTTCTGCAACAACGGCGAATCCTTTTCCATGCTCCCCGGCTCTAGCAGCCTCAATTGCAGCATTTAATGCAAGTAGATTCGTCTGACCTGAAATATCGGTAATCAGCGTGGAGATTTCTTTGATTTTTGTCGCGCTGAATACTAATGAGGTGACTCCCTTATCGGCCATGTCAACTGACAGATTGATAGTTTTCATTTGCTCGAGCATTTCTTTTACTGAGCTTGAACCACTCTCAGCTTGCTCTCTCATAGTTGATGAGACTTCCGCTACCTTTGATGTATTCGAAGCAACCGAAACGATGCTGTTAAGTGAATCATTCACTGACTTTAAACTTTTACCTGTCAATTGGCTTTGTTCACGATTTTTCTCCGTTATCTCTTGCATCGTTTCCGTAATGTGATCCGATGTTACGATAGACTGCTCGGTACTGGCCGAGAGCTCTTCAGAAGCAGCTGCCACTTGTTCAGATGATATGCCGATTTGTGAAATCATTTGTCTAAGCGAGTCCACGAAACTATTAAACGATTTTGCTAGTTGACCAAATTCGTTATTGCCTGTAACCTCCATATGCTTAGTTAAATCAGCATCACCTGTAGCTATTTCTTCTAATTGACGATTTAACCTTCCAAGTGGTTGAAGGATAGACTTTAACAGCAAAATACATAACGTAATTCCAACTATCGATGAAGCAATAGCGAGGAAGAGAAAGGCATCTCTACTCAACTGAGAATAACGGTCATTTAAAGCTTGGATATTGGAAACATCCGTGTTAAGAGTTTCCACTAATTCATTTACTGAAGGATCCAACTCTTCTTTCCTAAGAGTTCTTTCTTCTCCAAAGTGCAGGTTTTTGGCTCCTTCATGATCTTCTTTATACAGGCTAATCACTTGCTGGTTCATTTCCCAAAAATCATTAAAATTCTCTTCCAGCTTATTTATATTCTCCCCGTGTTCCTGATCCTTATTAAGCTCCTTCATTGTTTCGATTTTCTTATATACATCATTCGCTTTTTCTTCCATCCCTTCGGTAAATTGTTTATCCCCCGTTATGATAAATGCCCTTTCATCATTTGATAAACCCGCAAGGCGATATTGAATTCCAATCACACTCTTTTGGATTTCCAACTTATCCTGAAGGATGGAATTCCTTTCAGATGATGCCTTTATTACATAAACAGCAAAGCTACCCAATATTAGAATGGTCCCAATAAGAATGGATACTGTAGTGATCAATCTCGTTTTAATTTTCAACTCGTTACATCTCCTAAAATGCAATATATGTTCAACATTCAATCATCATATATATCGGAACCCCAGCTCCCTTTATTAAGATAAAAACCTTTAGCCGCAATAAAAATAATGCCGGCTCCATGGCAGCTCACTGATCGGAGCTACAACAAAAAAGCCCTACCAATGTGTACTGTCCCCCAATAGTTAGACACAACTAACAATGGGAGGTGCAGTTCACATTTTAGTGGGCTCCATTTTTATCTGTACTTACCCTAAATCGGCAAAAAGTTGGTCGGCTTTCCATGAATTTTCCTGCTGTCAAGGACGGCAATGCAGTCAGCCAACAGCTTGATCCCAGGTACAATTTGACTCTCGTTCACTTGGGAGATGCTCAATCGAATCAGATTTTCCTTTTTATATGGAGGTAAAAACATCCTAGAGGCATCATCCACATAGACATGCTGCTCGTGCAGCAGCTGGACGACCTGCTTCGCCTTCACATTCCCGGGCAAGCTGATGGAAAGATAAAATCCTGAAGCCGGTTTTGAAAAGGAAATGTTAGCCGGCAGCCATGCTTCACAGGCTTCTTGAACGAGAAGCATCTTCTTCCGGTACACCTCTTTCACTTTTTTAAGATGGCTATTGAACATCCCGCTTTTTAAATAAATTTCCAGCGCACCTTGGGAAAGTGCCGAGCTCGTAAAATCCACACAGAATTTAGCCTGCAAAAAATCCCTCATCATGATTGCTGGCAGAACGACCGTACCAATCCTTAACCCTGGAAGAAAAATTTTCGAAAGGCTTTTAATATAAATCACCCGCCCCGAAGGATCAAAGGAAAATAACGGATCAGCTTTCGAATCCGGATCAAGGTCTCCTAAAATATCATCCTCGACGATATAGACATCGTATTTTTCCGCCAGCTCAACGATTTTTTTCTTTTCACGATTCGTATAACCATGTCCAAGCGGATTGTGAAACCTCGGGACGATATAGAAAAATTTTATATCATTATTTCGAAACATGTATTCCAGCCGATCAAGATCGATTCCTTCCATCGTTAATTCTATACCAAAAACGGTAGCCTGCTGCAGATGGAGGGACTCGATGAAGCCGAAATACGTAGGCTGTTCGATCAAAATATTGTTTTTCCCATTCGGAAAAGCCAGAGAAACCAATAAATGAAGGGCTTGCTGCGAGCCAGATACAACGACCAAGCTTTCCGGCTCGGTGAACACCTGTAAACTTTGCAGATAGTTCACCAATTGCACGCGCAGCGAATACAGCCCTTGTGGATCGGAATAGGTAAAAAGCTCTTCTTTGTATTGGTCAATGGCCTGATTCAAACAATGCTGAAACTCGACATAAGGCATGATATTTTTATCCGGACCGGCAGACAAAAAATCAATTACCTCCTGCTCCTCCCTCGCCTTTTGAAAATCATTGACCACATAATATCCGCTTTTCGGAACCGAATAAATGACATGCTCTTTTTCAAGCTCATCATAAGCTTTCATGACCGTGTTTTTGCTGCAGTCATAATCCTCGGACACCTTCCGGACAGAAGGAAGCTTACTCCCTGCCGTAAGCGAACCCTCCTCCAGCCGGCGCTTCATGTCCGCCATGATCTTATTGTATTTCGAGCTCAATTTGTCGCCCTCCCTCCATCTGTACCAGGACAGATCAACAAAAAACTAGTTTATTTTTCATCTCTGTACTCATATTATGTTAATTATAGCAAAACTATTTTGATAAATGGTACAGATTTGAAACAACTAACAGAATGGGAGCTGGATAGAATGCAGGGAGAAAAAAGAGAAAAACTCGGATTATTATTAGGATTGGTCGGTGTCATTTGTTTTAGCTTAACGCTCCCTGCTACAAGGATTGCCGTCGAGCATTTCGGAACGACGGTCGTCGGCTTAGGCAGAACGGTCGTTGCGGCCATGTTAGTCGCGGTCGTATTGCTCATACGCAAGGAAAAATTACCCTCTCCCCGACAATTCAAAAGTCTCCTGATCGTTGCGGTCGGGGCCGTTTTAGGCTTTCCGCTCCTCACCTCGTGGGCCATGGAAGCCTTGCCCGTTTCCCATGGCGCGGTGGAAGTGGCGCTTTTGCCATTAGCGACAGCCGGATTTGCCATGCTTCGGGCCGGCGAACTCCCCTCGCTCAAATTCTGGCTATCAAGCGCATTCGGCTCCTTGGCCGTCATCATCTATGCCCTCCACCTTGGATTCGGCTCCCTGCAATATGCCGACCTAGCCCTGCTGACAGCCGTGATCATCCTCGGCCTCAGCTACGCGGAAGGAGGAAAATTAGCGAAGGAACTAGGCAGCTGGCAGGTGATTGCCTGGGCAATCATCATCGGTGCCCCCTTCTTCATCATCCCGGTCGCCCTAAGCATGACAACCGAAATGCTCCACGCCCCCATCCAAGCCTGGATCAGCTTCATCTATCTCGCCATCGTCAGCCAATTCCTCGCCTACGTCGCCTGGTACAGCGGGATGGCCATGGGCGGAATAGCCAGAGTCAGCCAAATCCAATACCTGCAGCCCTTTCTGATGATCCTATTCGCCACCCTATTCCTGAATGAATCCATCACCTATTTTACGATTGTAATCGCTGTGATTGTGGTACTTTCGGTTGTTTTTGGGAAGGGTGCTCGTGTAAGGAAGGTGGAGGTGGCTCGGGAGGGGTGAGTGGTTAGGTATGCTAGGGGTTGATTGCATTGACAACTGTTAAGTAATTACCCGGCTATTCTCCCAAAAAAAGGAACGAGTAGAGGGAAAGAGACATTCCCATCTGGTGATGTCTCTTTTTTAGTATTGATTTTTTTACTTCGCCTTCCGCTCAAAGTGATAATGAAGCCGATACTCACATATATCCTTAGTCATATTATACAGAACCCTCTGATCCTCTGGTCTGACATCAAAGTTCAGTTTAAAAATATCATCCTCGTAAGAAGTTAACCCTTTAGAGCTTCCACTCCATTTGGTCATAGGCATTGTTGAAATCAGCTTACTAATTCCAGCTTCATCGTAGTTCCATAGCTTTTTAGAGGATTTGTCACTAAAGTCGATTTGTTTTCGATACTCTACTTCTGTTAAGTAGCTATGAAAGAAGGGTGCTGCTTCTTTAGAAGTGATGGGCTTGGACCAGCTATCCTCTCCACGCTCTAGCATTGCTAGTAGAACGACCATCTTATAGCTCTTCGCCATACCTGTTTTCTCTACCTCCACTAGCCATTGCTTATAGCGGTGAAAGATGTCTGATTCTTGTTCTGAAAGCTCTTTAGCAAATTCCAGGAAACCATAATATGAAGAGAACTCTTGACGATACTGCGGAGACTCAGAGGCACCTTTTAAATGTAATTCTAAATAAGATGGCCTTCTTCCTAACTCCTGTTTTAATAGGAAATAATCATTTACTAATGTATCTCGTCTAGGCTGCTTCTTTTTTGCCATTTCCTTTAAGAGATTAATAACTTGGATATCTAATTGTATTTCGCATAACTCCGGAACAACCGGTTCAATGGCTTTAGCCTTCCTATTCGGATCTGTATCAAACAAGCTAAATTTAACATCTGCATTTCGATAATTACCGATTAAATCAATAATAACGCAATGATCCTTGGAGTCATGTAGCCGTAGCCCTCTGCCAATCTGCTGGGTAAAGACCGTTAAAGATTCTGTTGGCCTAACAAATAACAGCGTATCAACCGCCGGAATATCGACTCCCTCATTGAATAAATTGACCGTAAAAATAACATCAAGGACTCCATCTGCCAGCTGATTGATTGCTTCATCTCGATTCATGTCTTTTTGCTTTGAATGCAGACTAATTGCGCTAAATCCGTTTTGATTAAAAAAGGCAGAAAGAAAGTCTGCTTGCTTAATCGATGAACAGAAACCTATGGTACGAGTCTTTCTTTTGTCCTTCCACGCATTCAATACCTTTTCAGCCATCTCATCTCTTAGTTGAAGCTGTAACAACTCCTGTTCATCATATCGATTTCCGAGCCAAGTAATCTGACTATAATCAGTATGATCATACACACCAAAATACTTAAACGGCGCTAACCAGTTCCGTTGAATAGCCTCAAGGAAATCAATCCGGAACGCAACATTTCCACCACAGATAGCGTATACGTCCTTGTTATCATTTCTATCTGGAGTGGCCGTAATTCCAAGCAAGAATTTCGGTTTGAAGTAATCTAGTACCCGTTGATACGATTCAGCTGCTGCATGATGAAACTCATCCACGATAATCAAGTCAAATTCTTCAGGATCAAACACTTGCAAATGCCGCTGCATGCTTAACGTGTAAATCGAAGCAAAAATGGTATGTCCGTCACTTTCCTTCACCTTGCCATTATAAATTGAAAAGCGCCCCTCCGGCATAACCGTTTGGAATGACTTCTTCGCCTGATATAAAATCTCTTCAAGATGAGCAATAAAAAGCACTCGTTTAAAACTGCGCGCAAAGAATCCAGCTAAATATGTCTTTCCTAACCCTGTCGCCATTACGACTAATGCCTTTTCATAATCTTCTTCCATCGTTTTATTTAATTCCTCTAATGCTTCTATTTGCGCAAATCGAGGAGATATCTTCCCGTATGGCACAGATGGTTCATGAATGATCTCTGTTGTTGGAAAAGACTCATCACCATCACTTGGAAGCATCAAATCCATTTCCTCTGTTTCTGTCCACTTTTGAGGAAGATTTGGATTAGTGATAAGAAACTTTTCATAGCTTTCTTTATAATTTTTCAACGCTTCTTGATTTAAAGGAATCGTTTGATCACTATAAAACGTTTCTAAGAATAGATGCAGTCCTTGGGAAAAGACCGCTTCATCATCACTAACAGAAAGACTCCATTCCACTCCATTACTTAAGGCCGAACGTGAAAGATTAGATGATCCAACGAACAGGCTATCTTGATTTTCTTTTTGAAATAAGTAAGCTTTAGGATGAAAGGAGACCCCATTACTCTTCCATAATCTGACCTCAATCCTTGCATCAACCTCTAAGAGCATCCTTAATGCTTCTGGCTGGGTCACAAACAAATAATCGCCGGTACACACTTTAATTTCCGCTCCACGCTCCGCAGCTGCTTTTAATGCTTCCTTCAAATATTGAACACCAGATTTCATTACAAAAGAGGTTAAAATACAAATAGAAGAAGCAGAATCAATCTGCTTCAATAGATGTGTCCCTAATTGATTAGTAATTAATTGGACCTTACTCATCTTCAACCTCAACCAGATAAATCTTCTCCTTAAATCCCCCGCGTTTAGCTGCTTTCCTCTTTCGTACTTCCTCCACTTCCTCAATAGAAGCCCCATGATACTCAGCGAGAGCATGAAGGATTTCTAGCACATCGGCCAACTCTTCAATCGCAGCCTCTTTACCTTCAGTCTCTACATATTCCTGTAGCTCTTCAAAGCTCTTCTTTTTCAATTCTTCTATGTATTCCTTCTCATCTAACACTCTTGTTATAAATTTCTTACCTGTTGCTCCAATTACTTCAGGAATCCGATCACGAACTAATTTATTGTGGATAGGCATAAAATAGCCTCCTTTAAAGGTTTTCTTACAATTATATCACTTACCCGGATTTTGTATTTATCACAAACATCACTTAATCATGATATGATTTAATCATAGCAAACCTATAGGAGGATAACATGAAAAAGCAAGTTAAAGTAGTTGCAGCCATCATTGAAAATGAACAAGAGGAAATACTATGTGCTTTACGCTCTCCCGATATGAGCATCCCGAACATGTGGGAATTCCCAGGTGGAAAAGTAGAAAAAGGCGAGGATCTTTTTACTGCTTTAAAAAGAGAGATTGATGAAGAGTTACAATGCAAGGTTGAAACGGAGACTTCAGTCTTTAATGATACTACGCATGAATATGAAACCTTCATCATTAACCTACTGTCTATAAAATGTAGAATCATTGGAGGTACCCCAACAGCCAATGAGCACTCTAAACTAATTTGGCTAAAGCGCGAGAATCTAAGCTCTCTAAAATGGGCTCCTGCTGATATTCCAGCTGTGGAGCAATTGATCAATGAAAAAAATAGTCTTCTCAAATGAGAAGACTATACTCTTTTCGTGAACTCCGTATATAAACCAGCTGGGACTTCATCCTCTAATTCCATCTTAACGGTAATTGGCTTTTCTCCTTCATATTCTACGGTGTTACCCTTCCCGATATAAATATAAGGTTCTGTCTTTCCATCTATTTCTTTATACTTTCTAATAAATAAATGTAAATGGATCCCTCTATCCTGGTTGAATACAATATTCTTCCCTCTCTCAGAGGTTGGGGCTGTACTATTTGGTGTCTGCCATTGAAACATCCGCTCGTTTATAAATTCATCGTGGTAATTAATGCTTTCTTTTATATCCTCTTCCTTGTGTAAATCAATAAACAAGAAATAGTCATTTCCATTTGAAAGTAAACCAGAACCTCTAAAAGCACTATGACTTTTGCGATAATTTGATAATAATGCAGCATCACCCATTTGATATTGCTCATACAGTTTCAAATGTGGCACACCATAGTAGTCTTCTTTGAATTCCTTTTCATATCTAAATACTCCATAAATAATAAGATCCTCGATATATGCTCTATATTCATCATTCTCTAGAACCCTCTCATAAGTTGATGTCTTAGATAAATGACCATTTTCAAAAGCAAATAACTTTAAGTTCCTCTTTTTCTGACCAGGATCATAAAAATCCTGATTTAGACACTGCAAGGCATGCAATACGCTATCTTCATCTACCTCTTTAACTAACTTCAATATCTCATGTTTTGCGGTTTCTAAAGAAATCTCATCATGATCCAATAGATATTTAGCAATCGCAAACTCATACACTCGCTTTAAAGGTAGCTTACTTGATAACTCCCTTAATACACCTTCAAATGCTTCGTCCAGTAATAGCCTTTTCAAGGAATCGTTTTTTTCTACCTTAGCTACAAATTGCAAATAGGTTTTTTCACGATTAATAAACTTAATCGGATCGGGAGCTCCATCAAACTTCATATAATCCATTAATAATAAAGGAATTTTACCTTGATTCATTTTCTTAAATTCAAAATACTCTTCCTTCAAATATTTGAGTGAATTAAAGTTTTCCTTATCAATCTGCGCTAATATCCGTTCTTCCGAGATTTTATCCATTTGAATATGTGTACAACCTGGAATGTTGGCAAAGCCAGTCGCAATCGCAACCTTCAAGCTCTCTTTATCGTAATAACGGCTTCCATTTAATGCGATGGCGATTAAGAACGTTTTACTATGATTGCCGATAAAATCAAGGACAGTTAGAAAACTCTTGTCTTTGTGCTTACGAAGTCCTCGTCCTAGCTGTTGAATAAAAACAATCGGAGAATTAGTTGGTCTAAGCATCAAAACGGTATTTACTGAAGGAATATCCACACCCTCATTAAAAATATCAACGGTGAAAATAAATTCCAAGTCATCCTGGTCATCTTCTAATCTACTTATATAATGTGATCTCAGCTCAACTGAGTCATTTCCAGATAAACAGATACTTTGTATCCCTCTATTATTAAATTCCTGGGCCATATATTGTGCGTGTTCAACGGTTACGCAAAACCCTAGACCTTTTCTTTTGTCCCCGTCATGGCCATAGAAATTCATATTCTTAATAATAAAGTCGACTCTCTCGTTAACCTTTAATCGCTTCGTTATCTCCGCTACATCGTCAATATCTACATCACTTAAATCAATTCCCTCAATGTCAGTAATACCAAAATAATGAAAGGGAATCACCAGTTCATCCTCTAAAGCCTCATGTAAACGAACCTCTAATGCCACATTATTATCGAATAGATCAAAAACATTTTGTTGATCGCTTCTCTCTGGAGTAGCTGTCATTCCTAATGTGAACTGAGGGTTGAAATATTCTAGCACGGCTTGATAGCTAGGACTTGTTGCATGGTGAGCCTCGTCAAAAATAATATAATCAAATTCGTCTCGTTTAAATTCCTCATAGCATTTAGACAAAGTTTGAATGGTGGAGAAAATATAATCAGCATTTTTTTGCTTTTGATTTCCAGTCAGTAATCCAGACGTCAGCTTTTCATTTGGTAGGAGCTTTTCAAAGGTCTCTTTTGCTTTTTTTAATATTTCTTCTCTATGTACAATGAACAATAATCTTTTAGGCCTGAATCCCTTTACGTCAAAAGCAGACATATACGTTTTACCAGTACCTGTTGCCGCTATAACTAGGGCCTTCTTTTCCCCAAACGATCTAATTCTTTCAAGGTTTTCAACCGCACGTTTTTGCATGTTATTAGGAATGATATATTCAGAGCTTTCATAAATAAATTGCTGCGTATTCGTATAGCTCTTTAATTTACTCAAAAACTCTTCATACTTACCTATAAAATTGTCATCGGCAACGACACTACTATTCCATAAGCCATCATATTCCTTAAGTACATCTTTCAAAAATTGAGCATCCTCTTTAGCAATAATCTCCACATTCCACTCAATATTACTCTTAAGAGCACTTTGAGTAATATTAGAAGAACCAATAATCACCTTATAACGATCCTTACATTCAAAAATATACGCTTTCGTATGAAAACCAATCGCCTTATCTGTTTCAAAAATCTTCAAATGGATATTACTAAACTCATTTATTTTCTTTAAAGCCTTCGCTTCAGTAAAATTAAGATAAGTAGAAGTAATAATCTTCCCCTTTACTCCCCTTTTTTCCGCGTTCTTGAAAGTATCCAATAAAAGCTGAAGACCACTATAATTAATAAAAGCGACGCTGAAATAAAACCTTTCACACTCATTTATAGAAGAAATTAATTCATTTAATAAATTACCCTTGTCTGAATTGACAATTAGCTTTTTCTCGATGCTCATGATTTGCTCCTGACTGTGGTTATATTAGAGAATGTTTCAGATAATAAAAGATTGCATAATTTGTCTAACATTTATCTTTAGATTATCAAAACAAATAATTTCCCATGAAAAAACAGCTAACAAGGTCAGCTGCATAATTAATTTAGTCCATAAAACTATACTAACTCCACTGTAGTTTCTAGTAAAAACGGAAGTATTATAACTGCAAAACAAGAGGATATAACCTTCCACAGTTATCCCCTCTTAAAAACATTAAATATTTCCACCTGGTCGGTTTATAGGAGTACATTTAGAATCGAAACAGCCTTTACTTGTTCCTTGAAATGCAAGTATAAATCTTTGAAGCATATCTGAATCATGTTGAAAAACCGTCATCCAAATTGAAAAAAAGCCTGTTGCTAGAGCTGTATCAACTATTTGGTCTCTCATTGATTTGGTGTTAGTCATTAGTAAATTCTGGTTAGCTCGTTCAGCCCTTAATAAAGCTGTTCTTCTTTCGCTCCAACGTCTGTCTTTCATTTCTGAGTTAATATTAAGATCGTCGCTAGGTACACGATCTAGTCCTGTTAACTTTATGGTATTTTTGGCCATAGACAAAATCTTTGGTGTAAGGTTTGCGGGAGTTGTAATTAATCCTCCTGATATATATATGAAAGCCAATGAAGTATTGTCTTTATCAGGCCAAAGAAAATCACTTAGAATTACAGATTTATTTCCTTTGATAGAATTACAATTATTACAGGCAATTAAAAAATTCTCCCAATCCAATTCTAAATTTGGTTTTTTTGATTTTGGTTGTATATGTTCTACTGCAATATTACCTCCTAAATATCTTTCACAATAAGAACAATATGCCCCTAATCTAGTAATTAAATGTCCCCTTGATTGTTGATAAAATTCTAACTGAACTGGGTTACCCTCTTGATCTAATGGAATAGTCCCCTTATCAATTGGTCTCATCCTGTTCTCACTCCAATCCAGCTGACTTTCTCTCCATTTGTAAAAATGCATAATAAGCCACGTCTTCACTGTACATTGATTCTAACTGATCTAGTTTAAGTTTTACCTTTTCTAATTCTATACTAGAAATATCTTTTCCTTCTTGTAAAAGTTTATAGTATTTTTGTGCTACTCTATACATTTCATTAAGCTTTTCACTTCTTTGTACATCTTTTAATTCCATTACATTCTCAGAAATATCTTCAATACTTTTGTTTACAAATTCTTCTCTGCTAACTACCTCATCATCATCTACTTCATGAAGACGTCGGAGTTCTCCTTCTTCAAGTGATTGAATAATAAATGGAGAATGTGTAGTTGTTATAAACTGAACCATTGGAAAAGTACGTTTTAAATCATTTACAATTCTGCGTTGCCAACTAGGATGCAAATGCAGATCAAGTTCATCAATTAGAACAACACCTGGTGTTTGTTCAACAACTAGCTCACCTAATGCTGGATTTAATTGAGCCATTTTATGTGCAAGATCAGCAACAAGACCAATTGTATTGCGAATTCCATCACTAAGTAACCGAAATGGTATTGCAGTATTATCATGACCAATTGCTCTTAACTCCTCTGAATCAACATCAAATTCAAGTGTCTGCCATTGCTGCATGCAAACTGTAATTGCCTGTCGTACTGCCTTAAGGACAGGAGGAGCTTCTTTTCTTTGCAGCTCAATATAGGTCATTTTTTCCATCCAACGGAAGAAATGCTTTTCATTAGATGCAGGATCCAAACAATATGAATATCCCTCTAGCCTATCAACTTTTCTTTTAACTTCAATTCTTTCCTTCTTTTGCACCCAAAGTCTACCAGTTCCGTAATAGGATATTACCGGAAGTATCACTGGTTCACCTTTTGATACTTCTTTTTGAAGTTTAGAAGCATAATCAATAATTGACTTTGCATTTTTACTTGTTGTCGAGCCTTGCTTTCCGTTTACTGCTCTTGACCACTCTAATATATTTCCTCCTATCCTACCTTTACTAGTTACCCTAACAGGAAATTGCATTTGAACATCAGATAGACCACCATGTATATATATTTTGCGGTATATTTCATCTCGCCTAATATGCCTGGATTGAACGCCATTCAATCCACTTAAAAAGGAACCTAATGTAACAGCCAAGCCATCTAGAACAGCAGTCTTACCACTACCGTTATCACCGACAAGTACAGTAAACTGGTCCGAAAAATTTATATGCCGCTTTTCAAAACCGTGAAAATTTTCCATTAATAACTCAAGAATTTTCATGAATGCACCTCCTGTTCAATTAATACAAATACGTATTTTATAATTGAATAAATTAATATATTTTAAAATGTTTAGTTTATAGAATTAATCCTTTCCTTTTAACTGAATAATATAACATAATTATTAACTTTTTTTAAAAGTTTATTACGCCTAACTTTAAATGACCCCCTAACGAAAATATGTGGAGTTTTCAGAAAAAATTGTATACATACCCATTATTATGATGCTCCAAGTCATGGAGATCTTATATCTTCTCAGAATTCATGCATACTAGTGGGAGTTGAAAGCCTTTAGGGGTGGACTTAAATGGAGGATACCAATTAATTACTCATTTGTATTCAAAGTAAAATGATCAAAAATCCAAATCCACTTATTTACATGTCCCTATATTCCTAGTCCTAGATTTGGCTTTTATCACCATTAAAATCAAGAAATATCAAAAATATGATATTAAATTAACCTAGTAGGACATTTAGTAATTATGACATCAAACCAATAAAAAATGCAGTTCGGAAAGAATCCCTGAACTCCATTTTTATGACTTGAGTAGACTTTAAACTTAAATTAGTTCATTCATAGGGAAGTTTAATATATCATTTACAGAAAACCTAAGAGATTTACCATTTGCATTTATTCCTCTGATGGACAAGTAAGAATAAAACTCAGGGGAAGTCAAGATTTCTTCTGCTACATCTAAATTCTTATCAGTTAACGGAATGATATAAAATCCCGAATAGGGTATTGTATTCTTATCAAGACGATGGACTCTAACCTCATTGGTGATTACAGAAGATATTAAAATCTTTTCTTGATTTAAATATGGAAGAGCCTGACTTCTACCATATTCAAACCATTTCGCAGATTTATCTGATTTTCTTTTATTCAACCCTTCAGAAACACTTAATAAATATTCGTATGCTCCTGGATAATTAATTTTAAAAGCTTCTTCTTCATACTTTTCCAATTTATTATTTATATAAGCATAAGGGAAAATAATATATTCTTCTCTATTTATAGAAAAACTTCTAGGACTAGCAGCACAACGAAGTATTCCTTTTTCTATACGAAAACCTCCTATATCTATAAAACATTCGTTCTCATATAAAATAGTACTCTTATCAATCAAGTATGCTTCATTTAATAAAGTTGCTACACTATTAGATACTTTAAAAAAATCCCCAAATTTTTTTGAACTATCATAAAAACCAGCACTTACATTAGATGAAAATAACCATTTATCTATTAACAACATTTTATCAATTAAAAGAACTTGGTCGTTATCAACGTCATAATATTTTATTGAATTCTCTTGTTTTTGATTATTTATACATATAATTGCTGGTGAGGTTAGGATATCTTTACCAAAAATTGAACTTTCCCTATAATCATATATTTTTTCAAGAGTATTCTTCATAATGTTTCTTATTCTTTTACCAAATACATTTTTAAAAATACTATTTGGAATTATATAAGACATTCTCCCGATATTACTTAGCTCTTTTATACTTTTCTCAATGAATGCATAACAATAGTCAAATTTCCCTTGACAACATGATGTAAAATTTTGTTTTATAAACACTCTATCTTCTAAATTTAATCCTTGATACATAATATAAGGGGGATTCCCTACAATAAAATCCATTTTTCCTTCAAGATCATATCTTAAATAATCTGTATTAATAATTTTCCATTTTACCTCTTTTATAGCATACTTACTAACTTCCCTATTCAGATTCTTAATACAAATATCACTAACATTCTTATCAATTTCAAAACCTAATATATATTTCTCTAAATCTTCTTTTATTTCTTCTGTTGAATGATGAAGATCTATCGATGCTTCAATATATCTTTTCACAATTTCTATTAAAATATTCCCTTCACCACATGAGTTCTCTAAAATATATTTTCCTACAATTTGTTTTCCTTCATAATTTATAGCATCTAACATTTTCTTTACATATGGTACAGGGGTGAAAATTTGGCATTTACTATTCACAATGTTTCACCAACAATAAAATTAATAATCTTTTCTTCTTTTACTTTCAATTTTAAGAATAAGCTTTTGAATTTCATTAATAATTGGCTCTCCTTCATACTTATCACAAAAATCTTTCATTTCCATTAGCAAATAATCTAACCTTCTTAATTGATTATTTAATTTTAATTTAGTATAAAACTCTTTAATTACATCATTATCATCATATTCTTTTTTTATTTCTATTGACAAATCAGTTTTACGATTAAATATTAGAGGCAACTGATTATTATCTGGATGCAACATATATAAAGCCTCAGAGTTACATAAAAAATCTAGTTTCCCTCTATTACACATTGTACAACTGTTAACTAAATTTTTTATACCTTGAATATGCTTTTTATCATATCCTAAATTTAAATCCAAAACGGCTTTTGGTATAAAATGATCCACTTCAAAATTAGAGGAATTTATCACTTGTGTACTTATTCCACAATAAACGCATTTATTGTAATATAAGTTTTTGAATTTCACATTATAAATTTTCCCATTTTTATTAATGTTATTATATATATTCCAAGCTCTAGGAAAATCCAATTTAAATTCATCCATGAATTTTATTTTTTTTTCTCCTAAAGAATGATCTAGTTCATTATATGATGTATTTCTATAATCCTTTTTATGCTTAGTTATCATACTTAATCTTAACCTCATTAAAGAGTCCAATTAACTTATCCAAATCTTCCTTTTCAAATAAAGCTGTATCGTGAATCCCTGCAATTGTAGATTGTATTGTTCCTATCAATACAGAATCAACTTCATTGTCAAGAGTTAATTGATTTAGTACTTCAAACTCTTCGATTATAGACAAAATATTCCTTTTTATTTTTGGCGCTAAATACTTATCATAATATTCTCTAGCTTCAGCTAAATCCATCGACCCATTAGCTTGAAATTTTCTTATAGTTAGAGAATCAGAACTGGAAGCATTTTGACTAATTACAATAGTTTTAATAAACGGTAGAACTTGCCTTAATATGATTTTAAATTGCTCTCCAGTAAATTTACTTAAGCTAGAACTCTCGTTTTCAAATAACCTAGAATCAATAATAATAATATTTGAACTGTTTATGATACTATTACTTAATAAGGTTTTATAATTATCTGTACTTTCAAATGTGTAATCAGAAAATGCCAAATGATATTTAAATTCATTTGTTTGATTGTGCTCTTTACAGAATACATCCAAATATCTATCTAATATATTGTCTATTCTATCATCAATATAACAAATATTAATAATCTTCTTCATTTTACACTTACCCCTTTAATGATAAATCTATATTAAAACCATTTTCTCCATATATTCCAATAACTTTACCGCCATACATATGTAAAGTATTATTAACTATCCACATACCTAAACCATGACCATCTTCTCTAGAAGTTTCATGCACATCTAATATTCGCCCTGGATCATTTTTATATTTCCTATTTAAACCACGCCCATTATCACTATATTTCAAACTAATTAAATCTTCATTTACTTCTGCTACTATTTTTATTATTAGTCTATCTTTCAATTCATTATGTTGGATACTATTTAATATCAAATTATCAAAAATAACTTCTAATACATCATCAGTAAATTTGTATACTCTCGGCATTTCACTTATTTGGATATTAAAATCCAGCCAATTATATTGCTGTTTCCATAAATCTATTATTTTGATTATCACATTTTCAACTGATTCAATTTTAGAATTAAATTTATTTTTTTCGATTTTATTAAGAATTAAATCTAAAAATGCTATTAATTTAAGATTAATTTCTTCTAAATTTTTCAAAGTCTTAGGTACATTCTTATAGGCAACTCTAGTACATTCATCTGAATTTAACTCTTCCCAAAATCCATATTCCTCCAACGCACTTATAATATCTTGGTACCCTGTACTTAATGCATTTCTTTTATTTTGTAATTCATGTGCAATAGCACTTGCTCTTAAACCTTGCGTAGCTAAGACGTTTAAAATTCGAACATCATATTTATGCTTTTGCTCGCTTTCTTTATATACTTTTGATTGTTCTATTGCTTCTCTCTGAATATCTTTTATTTCAGTAACTAGTGAAACAATTTCTTGCTTTGACATTTTTGTTACAGTTGATGGTTTTTTCAAAAATTCATTTAATTTCTTTTTTTCTTCTTTATTCTTATTATTTTCTGTGTTCTGTTTTTCAACTATTTTTCTAATAATTGATTGCCTATATTTCTCGAATCTACTTATTCCAAAATGTATAATTTCAACAAAGGAATAGTAGAATTCATCTTCTTCTAAGCCTTGTCTATTAGCTATATCTTTTAAATTATCATTTGTTACTTTATCAATTGTCACAAAGCCATAAATTTGATTTAAGCGAACTCTCCAACTACCTGATAGATGAGTGGCTGCCGCTGGAGATTTTCTAGCACGGGAAGCTATTTCAAGCCAGTCCTTTTTTCCTTCAAGAGAAGAAATACTAAATTCATTCCTATATAGAGCAATATTTGTATCTATACCAAGTAATCCATTGTATTTATACATAAATTTTTTTGCTATATCATTAGTCTGTTTTTCTAAATAAAAATAAAATTCAGCACTAAAATCACCTAATTGTGTAAGGTAAAAATGCGAATCTTCACTAGATTTAGCAGATTTTAGTTCGTTTTCCATACTAAAAGTTTCTTTATAGTGTTTAGCAAAATTGCTATCTACTATTTTACCAATTTCTTGATTAAACTCATCTGATTCTGTAGTCACTGTTAATTCCATTTTTTCACTATCATAATTTAATAATATTTTCGAACTATAGTTAACACCCATATTTAAATCTTTAAATATGGACTGTATCTGAAACGGTTTATCCTCATTAAAATGAACAAATACTTTCATATCTCCACTTTTATAAGCTCTATTAAGAAATGCCTTTAAATTCTCTATATCCTTCAATCGCCATTTATCTCTTAAATCTGTAATCTCTATATAAGTTCCCGTTTTAAACTCAACTGTTAACTCTTTAAAACCAGAAGTAATCCAATCCGTTTCCCAATGTACTGGAATATTGTTTTCTTTTTTTGATATAATTTTTGCCTTATTCCCTAATCTCGCTAAAGCAAATCTTCCTACACCTTTTGATCCTGTTAAAATTCTATTATTATTTTTATCTTTATAGCCCTTATTACTTTTACCAACATGCATCCAACTTTGCTTTATATCTAATTCATTCATTCCATTACCATTATCTATAATTTTTATATGATCATTATTAATATAAATATCACAAGTCTTAGCTCCTGCATCATAACTATTTTTCAGTAATTCAAAGATTGCAGATTCTTTAGTACTAAAGTTCTGTCTTCCCAACAATTCAGCAATTTCTCTATCTTCTATTGTAAATTTAAGATTCTCCACCCAATCACTCCAGTATACTAAGAATGAATAATAATAGTTTTGTAAAATCATTATATACTTTTATTTACACCTTATAATACTTTTTAATTTTAAAAATACTTATTTTACTATTTTTACAAACAGTAGGTAGTTACCGATATTACGGTTCACCTTATAAAATTTAATAAATTGTATTCTCTCCTTCATAAATAATTTATCGGCAGTTTTAAATCTAATATTAACCTGATGTCTTACCATCATCCTGTTTAATAATACTATAGTTCTATCTTTATTTATGATATGTGATCTGTAAGGAAATTAGACATACAATTATGAGAGCCATCGACACCAACTTGTTACAATTCATATAAGGACAAAAAAATTCGTTATCCCCATCTATCTATATCTTATAACTCTTGTGGCCATAGATCGTCATCTGCATTTAGTAATTGTAGAATAAAGTTAAAACATATCAACCAATTGCATCAAATAAAGTTTGTAATACACCCCTGCTAAATCCCCTCCAATAACGCTCAATGATGTACATCTTTCGTGAATTTCGAATTTCATAAAAGAAGCATTTATTTTCTCATAGAATTTAATTTTAACTGCTTTTTGATTTTCTACTTTAAAAAGAACACTTGTTATCTAAAAGACAATCAAATGCTTTTTTGTTAGCTTTATGAATATTTCAGGACAAACCTAATACGAAACCAAACGATCTTTTATTAATTCGTAATTTTCCCTGTAAGATTATTTTATAAATTAAGAAAATTCCCCTTACCTAGTTATCGTTCTTATTTTCATAATTTATTTCTTTATACTAATAAAACTTATCTAAAAATATTTCCTTTCATTTCCCTGTCTACAACTTATACTATATACCAACAATTTCCTGATGTATGTCCAATATATCTTAGATCCTTTTCTCACTCTTTCTTTTAAGTAAGTACTCCTGGCCTTTTTCAAATGTAAGATTTATTTCTTCTACATAAATTGGAACTAGTATATAGATATGTCCTATTTAATACGAATGTTATCTATCTCATATTCTTGGGGACAACATGCCATTATGCATAATAACTTTGTATTTGATTCAACTGGCTATGAGGGTTCTCCATTTGGAAGAATACCCCCTTCTGCAAGCCATCCATCATAAATATGTGGTATATCAGCTACTTTCCTTAGCCACCCAATAGGCCAATAATGGTTTTGACCTTTCATTTTTACAACTATTTCAAATTGACCGAATTCCCTAGTTCTACCACTTTTTTCCTACTACATTACTACTAACCAATATTTTCTATAAACACTTTAAAAATTCATTAATAAACTAAAATAAAAAGCATTAGATACAAGAATCAAATCCTTTATCTAATGCTTCTCATTATTATTTAGCTAAAGTTTTTAGAAACTCTTCAAAATTATTACTCGCAAAATAAGTCACGGGGTATAAATCTGCAGACTCTTCATGATTCCAAACACAAACAGAAGGTTCTTCGTTATTCCCTCGGTAGTCTAAACATACAAAATCACCCGCAAATAAAACTGCTATTGGCAATAATTCTACCCCTACTAAATCTTCATCAAAAACAATTCTCTCTTCTAACTGCGTTCTAACAACACCAATATCATAAAATTCATCATCACTTTGGCCAGTCACTTTTAGTATACACAAAAACCTATCTATGACATAACTATGATTATTACAGACGAAACTATCTTTTATCGGAACAGCTCCATTATTCTTTTTAATAAATTCTTTATATGCACTAGGTAATTTAATTCTCCATTTTCTTTCTTTCTCAGATAACAAAGTATCGTCTGGTACTGGATAAATAACAGAACCATCTTTAATTTCCATAATACTTATACCTCCTCAATTTTATGTTATCTTGGAGCATCTGCCCACATACCTTTTGTTCTTCCACCATTATGAGGTGTGATATTATGAATGCCAAATTGAACTAATTCCATCTTACCAGGCACTTCCGTATGATGCCAAGTCATTCCCTTTTGAGTTCCACCAATTTGTTCATCTAACCATTTAAATTGGTGTTTATCTGACAACTTCCAAAACTCTTCAGGCAGATGAACTGTTTCCTTAACAAGATCCGCACTTGCAAAATCAGCAAATCCATATCTCATACCTTCTACTTTATTTACAGTTATTTTGGGAATATGACCATTTGATATTGCCATTTCTTTTATCTTTCTTCTTTGAGATGAAGATAAACTATCTCCACCTGGAACATTATCATCCCAAGACCATGGTCTATTAGATTCCACATGTTCTTTATATACTTTTGCATAGTCATCTATAACGTTATCAAAGTTCTTACTTCCATTAATAAACTCGTCTATATTTTTAAAATTAGCTTCACTTACTCCCTTACTTCCATTACCCGTGCCCTTATTAACTTTCCACTCCACCCTAGCCATCCTAACCAACCGTTCCTTCAACCCAACCCCATCAACCACATTATAAGGCACCCCGCCTGCCATCGACAGTTGGTTTTTTGGGTTGTAGGGCAATAGGTTAGGGATGGTGGCGAGTTCTTTTGCCTTCGTTGCGCCTTTTACTGCGGCGGCTTTGGTTGTGGCTACGCCTGTCTTCGTTATGGCTCCTGCGCCTTTTGTTCCAACCACTGATGTGACGACTGTTCCGAGGGCATAGGTTACCCAGTGGGAGCGGGAGTAGGCGTCGCCATTTATCATGTCTCGTTCATATGAATCCGAGATGGCTTTGGAGATATATTTATAGGTTTGAATCGGGTGCAGGATCGAGTTTGCTACGCCTTCGACCGCTTGCATTGGGTCTGTGACGAGGTCATAAATGCCTGTGACGAAGTCTTTTCCGACGTCGAACAGGCCAACGCCGATTCCTTTGGCGATGTCTGCGGTTTGTTTGGCGTTTTCTAGCTGCATGACCAGTTGTTGCTGGGTGGGTGCTAGGTTTTCGTAGCCGATTTGCTTGGCGATTTTGAGGTACTCGTCTGGATCTGTGACACGATCGAGCTGGGCCTTCAGGTCTTTGATTCGGCGATTCTCCGCTTCCGCTTGCTTCACCTGGAGATATTGTGCGGTTTCTTGCTTCCTTACTTCCAGGTTTTTATAGGCTTCGCTATTTTTGTAGGCTGTTGCATTAAAGTAGAGCGGGGATACTTGTCCTCCCCTTGTGCTGGATGCTTCCAGTTGCTCCATGAGTGCCGTTAATGCGGCTTGTTCTTGTTCGGATTTGGCGTATTCAGCTGTCCACTTGTGGTCGATTTCGTTTACTTTGTGGATCGTTTCGTTCCGTTTCGTTTCGGCTTTTTCGATGTTGTCAAAGAACGTGTCATCGGAAAAAGACTGTAATTGAATGATGTCATCAATTTCTGAAAAGATTTTTTTTAGGTCATTTTTTTGGGCCGTGACCATTTCCTTGGCATGGCGATTGGCGTTTTGTAGTTCTCCTTCTAAAAAAGGGACCGTGACCACGGTTTCATTCAAGTTCGCTTCGATTGCATCGCCTTGAATGCCACTAAAGAAGGCAATTTGCCGCTCGATCAGGCGCAACCAGGCATCGGCGACATCGATCTGCGCTTGGTAAAACCCTTTGATGGCCTCCGCGCCTTGCCCTTGCAGCTCATTATCCAAATGGACGATGCTTTGAAATCCTTTTTTCAATTCCGTAAGCTGTTCTTTCAGGTCCTTATATTGTCCGACACGCTTTTGCATGGCAGATACAAGTGTTTGAGATTCGTAAATCAGCGACATAGTGGAAAGTCCTTTCAACTGCTTTTCTACTAACTGGATTTCGTTCGTATGTATGGATTATATCTACTGTTAAATTGTGGATTAAATATAGTTTAGAAGAGTTTCTTCATTTATTCAAGAAATGAAGGGGATTTCTTGAAAAATCACGGGATTCTCCCTTTTAAACATCACAAGTTACAGTAAAATAATGAATTTTTACCAAAAAATAACCCAAGCTAACTAAGCGAGGGTTTTCCACGTAAAAATGTTTTGTGGTATGATAGGTAAATTGTTTATCTGCTCTGTGACACACATTTACATTCAGCTAAGAAAAGAGGTTTTTATGCACACCACAGAATTAACGAAGCGACATTGGTTGCTCATCTTAACACTTACTTTATTAACCTTCGTTCTCGGGACAAGCGAATTTGTCATCGTCGGGATCTTGACCGATATTTCCTCGAGTCTCCATATCACCAATGCCAAAGCAGGTACACTCGTTTCTGCGTTTGCGCTTACATTTGCCATTGCTACACCGCTCGTGATGTCGGCAACAAGTCATTTTCCAAAGCGTAAATGGATGTTGTTTCTGATCGGTTCGTTCATCATCCTGAATGCTTTATGCGTGTTTTCGTCGAGCTACACCATGCTCCTTGCCCTTCGGATGCTGACGGCGATCGTAACAGGCGTGTTGATTTCGCTTGCGATGACTGTTGCCAGTGAAACCATGCCGATTGCTAAACGCGGACTGGCGATATCATTCGTTTTTGGCGGTTTTACGCTCGCAAACGTGATTGGGGTACCGATAGGCACGGTCATTGCTGATTGGTACAATTGGAATGCCTCCTTCCTGTTAACGACTTTTCTCGGAGCTATTGCGTTTTTGGCAGCTTTTTTCGTATTGCCTGTTATGCACAGTACCGTTCGCAGTTCAATGCGTGAGCAATTTGCTTTGCTGACACATCCGCGAATCTTGATGGCTTTTTTCATTCCATCTCTTGGTTTTGGCGCGACGTATGCCGTTTATACGTATCTTGTTCCGATCCTGAAAGGAATGGAAGCACCAAGCAGTTCCATCAGTTTGATACTGTTCGGCTACGGATTCATTTCCATTTTCAGCAACATACTCGCCGGGAAAATTGCCAGCCACAATGCGATCGGACGCCTCCGGTTCGTGTTCCTCGTGCAGGCAGTCGTTCTGATCGGTTTATATTGGACCACGAATAGTTTGATCATTGGGTTGATTAATATTGGGTTGATGTCATTAATGGCCATCCTTTTAACAACCTCCACCCAGCTTTATTTGATAGACCTTGCCGGCATTTATCAACCAAAAGCTACGGGGCTGGCCGCTTCCCTGATGCCAGTCGCAAGCAATGTCGGTATCGCCTTTGGTTCCGCACTCGGCGGAGTCGTTTACCATCAGGGAAGTTTGCTGAATGTGACATGGGTCGGTGGGCTCGTTGCCATTTGTGCAAGTCTGCTAACGTTCCTAAGTTATCGCTTGGACCAAAAACAACAAAAGAAGGCAGCGTAAGAGAAAGCTTACGAACGTCATGAATAAGAAAAAAGAAGTATCAAGAACATGGAGTTCTTTGATACTTCTTTTACTTTGCAAGGATTTAATTACTCGCCTTTTTTACCGAGAACCGCCGCCAAGGTAAGAAATATATAAGGATAGGTTAATAAAGTAAGCTCTAAAAAATCGAAACTTCCAAAAATCAATATGTCTGGAGCATCCTTATCTAAATAATATTCTTTTCCGGTCATATACAAGCCAACAAGAAGATACGTTATGATCGATATTCCCATTAAACCATAGCCTAGGATAGTAAATGTAACTTTTGTAAAACTATATACTAAAATACCTATATATACGATTCCAAGCAGCAGCAATAAAATCGATATGTAAAACGGCTCATATAAATAGACACTCATACTTTCTGTTAGCATCTTCTTAAGCCTCCCCCAAACCCTCGATTACTGATTTGTATTGGCATAATGATAACAAAATAACATGACCGGTCAGTTCCAAAAATGAAATAGGGAATTTCACATTCGGAACTTCCAGCTTGCTTCTGCGATACTTGGATCCCCATAAATGAAAAAACCCTGACAAAAGTCAGAGGTTTGATATATTACACCCATTGAAGCTGCGCTTGATGAAATTTGCTGTACTTTCCGCCGATCTTAGGTGCTTACTCGACAATTCTTCTAGTAAAGCTAGCATTCAAACCGCCTGAATTAATACAGTAAGCTCTAAAAACCCATACTTCCAAAAACCAATATTTCTGGAGCGTGTCCGTCTAAATAATAACCTTTTCCGGTCATATACAAGCCAACAAGAAGATACGTTAGGATCGATATTCCCACCGCCTCCTTTACTGGCATAATGATAACAAAATCATATGGCCGGTCAGTTCCAAAAATGAAATAGAGAATTTCATTTTTGGAACCTCCAGCTTGTTTTCTGCGATAACCCCACAAATTAAAAACCCCTGACAAAAGTCAGAGGTTTGATTTATTACACCCATTGAAATTGTGCTTGATGAAGTTTGCTGTACTTTCCGTCGATTTTAGGTGCTTACTCGACAACTCGCCTAGTAAAGCTAGTATTCAACCTGCTAAAGATAGGGCGTCTATAAGTCGAAATTGGACTTATAGGACAAACATTAAATTCAAAAGGCCGGTATGGCCGTTTCGCTATACTTTTCTTCTAAGAATTTGCGTACCTCCGGGCTTGTCATGGCCTTTGCCAGCTTTTGTACCGGTTCGGAGTCGACGTTATCCTTGCGCGCCACCAAGGTAATCGCAAAGTCATTTTCAACACCCTCCGTAAGAAGAGCGTCATTTTTTGGTGTCAGCCCAAGCGGTGCAGCGTAAGCGGGTGTGATCACGATCGCATCTGCTTCATCATACGTTCTTGCCAGCATCAATAAATCCACTTCTTTGAATTTATAGTTTTTCGGGTTTTCCGTAATATCAGCCATCGTATAGTATGGGCCCTTTTTTTCCTTCAACTTGATCACTTTATGCTGTGCCAGCAATGATAATGACCGATCGATGTTCGACACGTCGTTTGCAATCGCAATGACGGCACCCTCCGGCATTTTATCCATGGAGTCGTATTCCTTGGAATATACACCATAATTGGCGAAGTAAATCGGTTTCACTGGAACAAGCTCGGCATTTTTGTTTCGATTGAATTCCTCCATATACGGAACGTGCTGGAAGAAGTTCACATCGACTTCTTTTGCCGCTAGTGCGGTATTCGGCTGGACATTATCACTCAATACGACTATATCGAGGTTAATGCCTTCCTCTGCCAGCTTTGGTTTAACAAGCTCTAGTATTTCCGTCATCGGCGGGATGAGTGAGGCCACTTTCAATGTTACCTCTTCCTTCTCCTCTTTTTGCGCCTTTTCTTTCTCTTTTCCTTCATTCGCCTTGCCGCATCCTGCTAAAAGCAGCATCATTGCTGCCATGAGAAAGAGTATTTTTTTCATGATGGTTTCCTCCATTATTTATCTTTTGTCGATCATTCTGGCTGCAGCTGTGCCAATGAATTGGATCAGCTGTACGAGAATGATCATAATGATGATCATATAAATCATCAGCTCTGTTTGAAACTGCTGATAGCCGTACCTGATGGCGAAATCGCCGATACCGCCGCCTCCGACCACTCCCATGATCGTTGAATAGGAAATGAAGCTGATAATCGATGTCGTCAGTCCAAGGACCAGCCCTGAGCGCGCCTCCACGTATAGAAATTTGAAGATGACATCCTTCACGGAAGCCCCCATGGAAATGGCTGCCTCGATCACACCCTTCGGCACATCCAATAAAGATTGCTCGACCAAACGTGAATAATGGGCAATCGCAATGATCGCCAATGGAACGCAAGCCGCTGCCGTACCAATGGCTGTGCCGATCAAGAGTCTTGTAAACGGGATCAAAAAAACGACCAATAACAAAAATGGGAAAGAACGAATAATATTGACCAATAAATTCAAAATCGAAAAAGCCCACGGGTTATCAAGCAGCTGGCCCTTCCGGCAAAGAAACAGCAAGGTCCCGACCGGCAATCCAATCACGATTGCAGCTAAAATGGACACACCAACCATCGTAATCGTTGCGGCAATCGACTGCCAGATTTCTGCCTCATATTGCACTAAAATCTCAGGCATGACCGATCCCGCCCTTCTCAGCTAATTGTTCGATGAAGTACTCTGGACGATTATCGCTTTTCTCAATCCCCGTCGGTTCGATCATGACAGTGTCATGTATCTCTCCAGCCGCCATGACCGTTACACGGTTGCATATACTTTTGATGACATCCAGTTCATGACTGACAATCACAATCGTCACACCGAAGCGTTCGTTTATATTCGCCAGCACCTCTAATATTTCAGCCGTTGTATTTGGATCAAGGGACGAGGTCGGTTCATCACATAACAGCACTTGCGGGTTATTTGCCAATGCCCGTGCAATGGCAACCCGCTGCTTTTGCCCCCCGCTTAATTGTGCAGGGTATTTCTCCATCTCCCCCTCCAATCCGACGAATCGAAGGCACTCTGCCACACGGCCCCGACGTTCCTTCTTTGGGTAACTTGCCAGCTCCAAAGAAGCTGCCACATTGTCATGGACCGTTTTATTTGCGACAAGATTAAAATGCTGAAAGATCATCCCGATCGACTTCCTTGCCTCTCGAAGTGCTTTATCGTTCAATGTTGTAAGCCTTTGGCCGTTTATCTCCACCTCGCCCGCATCTGGGGTCTCCAGCAAATTCATCAGTCGCAGCAGCGTTGATTTCCCTGCTCCGCTTGCCCCGATTATGCCATGAATTTCCCCTCTTGGTATGGTCAAAGTGACAGACTTAATTGCCTGAAACTGTGAAAACTTCTTACTCACTTGATGCAGGTTGATCATAAAATCCCACTTTCCATTGTAAGTATATCGCTCCTCATTATCTTTTCATCAAGACACATTATTTTATCAATTAATGAGGACCAATTGCAAAGACACAAATTAACAGTTAATGACTCCCAATCCCTTTCAGCTCCCTCTTTCCATTTTAAAAAAGCCAAAACGAACACATTCTTGGCTTTTCTCATAATCGAATTAGATAAGAATGATTATCATCAATCTTACCAGATACAAGTTTTCACTCCATGAATCGCATAATGCCTTTCAAAATGATGGCAAGTGTATTATAATCATAGTTGATAATGGTTATCATTATCAACTATTTGAAGAATATGGAGGCACATGCATGATTCGATACCTTAATAAAAAAGTGGCCGACCATGAGGTATGTGTCATTCTGCCCTCTGGTTACGATCAAACCAAGAAATACCGTACGATTTATATGCATGACGGGGGAAAAACGGCCATGCAAGCTGTAAACTATATCGATCATTTGATTCTTTCCGGTCAAATTGAACCACTGATCGTCGTCGGGATTGCCCCGATCCATCGCAACGATGACTATACGCCATGGGCGGCCCCCTCGCTTGCCCCGCAAGGTATTGACTTTGGAGGTCAGGCGCACGCTTATTTACATACCGTTGTAACCGAAATAAAGCCTTATATAGATGCCCATTACGCAACGAATCCCGAGCCTTCACATACAGCCATTTCCGGCTGCTCCTTGGGAGGACTCGTTTCAATTTTCGCCTCCTACTATCATCCTGAGGTATTCCATCAATATATTTCCTTATCTCCTTCCTTTTGGTACGAGGATGTTCTTCGCTATCTTCAGGGGGAAAAGATTGAACGACAAGGAAAAAGCTATAGCAAACCAACTGTGAATCGTCAGAATCATCAGCTCTATTTATATGTTGGCGAATTGGAGGGCATTTATAAAGAAACGGCACAAAAGCATATGGTCGACTATACGAAGAAGGCCCACCTTGAATTCATCAAGGAAGGCTATTTGGAGTCCAATCTATTATTTGAGTTGAATCCAGAAGGAACTCATGATGACCTATTCTTCTCCAACTACTTCATCGAGGCACTTCGCCGGTTATTTGGCATAAACAGTTGAATCGTTGACTATCACAAAAACCGCCAAGACTGGTGATGTTCACCAAGCATTGGCGGTTTCTTTTTTACAACGGTCTTCAGCCATTGGCGAATCGAAAGGCCCCGCTCATGATGGTCGGCACGACATAAGCATGATTTTGAGACTGATTAACAGCCTTTCATCGATAAATTGATTGCCATTAGCATAGGTACAGCAAAACCCTTATTGGTGAATCGAATTTTCTTCTTTCAGCTTTACCTTCCCCTTGCGCGTGCCCACTCCCAATGCAATCGCAGCCCCTATGCAACTGAATAGGCAGCCAGCAGCCAAGAAAATGGAGGGATCGGAATCACCAATCATTACTGAAGCCAAACCTCCTATTGCCGGGAAAAGAGCCACCATGTACCCGCTTTTCGCTCCACCTATTTTATCTACAAGCTTTAGGTAGAACAGCCAGGCCCCAAAGGAGGCGAATATCGTTAAATATAACAAAGCAGATAAATATGAAAGGGATGTCGGCAGACTAACAGCTTGTCCTTTAATGAACACGATTGCCCATAAAAGAATGCCCCCCGCTGCAAACCCAAGTACATTAGCATAGATTGGGTTCACCTGCTTCTTGGCATTTCGAGCTGAGCTCGCATCGCCCAATGCAGTCAGGATGGTCCCAAGAACGGCAATCATGATACCTTTTATATCCTGAAAACCATGAATGTCATGTAAGCTTGGGTAAATAACGATGCACACAGCCAGCACACCGATTATTCCGCCAATCAAGATACGGAAATGCAAAGGCTCTTTCAAAAAAATCCGAAGAGCAATGGGGGTTAAAATAACCTTCAATGAAAATATCAATGTAACCATGGCTGCCGAACTTAAGATAGTCGCGTAATAAAGACATAAATAGCTCAAGGCAAAATTACATATTCCAAATACGATAATATATGGGATATCCTTTTTCTTTGGTTTACCTGCAGGTTTAAGAATGCACAACAGAATCAAGAATAAGACTGCCGTCAAACTTAAACGATAGGTTAAAGATAATTCTAAACTAACGGGTGTACCTTGTATCTTTACTGCAATAAAATTAAGCCCCCATACTACTAAACAAAATATGTACATAAAGTTGGTCATATGTTTACTGAATCCAATCTTTTGGAAAAAGGAATATCAAAATAAGTGAAAACCTCCGTTAAAGCAATGGTTAAATGGGCTATCTGTTCTTCAGTGTGATTGGGTGTGACATTCACCCTAAAGCGTTCTGTACCGACAGCTACTGTAGGTGAATTGATAGGTTGTAAGTATATCTGATGGTTCTCAAGCAGTCTCTCGGCTGCTTCCTTACATTTCTTCGCATCTCCGATCAAAACCGGAAGAATATGAGTCTCGCTTGCTGCCATTATCGGAATGCCTGCCTTCGTTAGATACTCTCTTAAAGTGTTTGTCTTCTCTTGCAGTAAGATCCGCTCTTTATCCGATGATAGCAGATGTTGAATACTCGCGTGACAAGCCGCTATAACTGCGGGTGGCAGGGACGTGGTGAATATGAAGCCTGATGCAAACGAACGAACCGCATCGATTAATGAAGCAGAAGCAGTAATATACCCTCCTATTACGCCAATGGCCTTGGCCATAGTACCTTGAATGATATCCACTTTATGGGCAATGCCAAGTTCTGCAGCAATCCCTGCACCTCTGGGTCCATACATTCCAATGGCATGGACTTCATCGAGGAAAGTAATCGCGTTATATTTTTCAGCAAGGGCTACAATCTCTTCGATCGGCGAAACATCCCCATCCATTGAGTAAACCGATTCAAAAACAATGATCTTTGGCCGATCAAGGGGTTGTCCTTCCAATAATCCTTCTAAGTGAGCTACATCATTATGCTTAAATATCGATTTTTCAACTTTAGCACTGCCAATACCATTAATAATGGACGCATGATTACGTTCATCCGAAAACACGATACAATTTGAGAAAAGCTTTAATAGACATTGTAGCGTGGCATCATTTGACCCATAACCCGTAGGGAAAACAAGAGCCGATTCTTTGCCATGCCATTCTGCAAGCGTTTTTTCCAGCTCCGCATATTGATAATGTGTCCCTCCTATATTACGAGATCCACCAGAGCCAGCCCCATACATTTCAATTGCATCGTGCATGGCATCCGTTACTAGTGAGTGCTGGGACATCCCTAAATAATCATTGCTGCACCATACCACTACCGGTTTACCATTTTCGTCACCATTTAACTTGGCTAAGGGATATTGACCATTTATACGATTCAACGTGACAAAGCTGCGATATTGCCCGCTTTCTTTTAGTTTATGTAACTCACCGTTAATGATTTTCTCATACATGATTTAACCACCTAAGTCATTTTATTTTTTACCCACTTAAATTATTAATAGAATGACAAATTGGCAATTTATAAGTGATTATATAAATAATTTAAATGGAATAATAAAGAAATATTACCAAATAAAAGAAAAATGTCAATTAAAATTATTATTTTAACATACATAATATTCTGATATTTAATCATATACTCCTATCCCCCTCATTAAAAATGCTATTCAGCAATAAAATGTAATAAAAATACGTTCTATTTACCCAAGTACCTTGAACCTTTTGCTTCTAATCTGTCCTGCTAGCAAATGGAGACCAGTTTGTCCCTTGAATTTGAAGTGGCCACTAGGAAAACATAAAAGCGACCTCCATCCAGAACTATTCACAACATAAAGAAGCCTACTCGACAATGTCTTTCAAGTTGGATTCTTCCCCCCAGCAAATTTCAAATAAAATTAAATGGGCTATTCTTCAACTTCTTTATATGGTTTATCCTGCTCTACCTTCCCCCACAAATAAAAAGCCCCTGACACAAGAGATGCCAGGGGTTTGATAGAGTATGAATGTATATTTATTGATCCTTTTTCATCCTCCACTGGACTCCGCTTCAGCTACATTCTTGACACGTTCCAAAAATTCAACGACCACTTTGTCGGTGGCGAATAGTAATAACAATTTCAGGTACCATTTTAACGGGCGGCTGGTGACTGTGTATGTAAAGGAAGTTCTGCTGTCATTGATTTTATTTAGTTCATATAAAGCTGTAATTTCAAACATTTTGGCAAGGATGAAGCCTACTTTTAGCTTTTTCTCATCCGCTTCATTGGTATACGCGAGTGTTTCGATATCATATTCTTCTGTTCGTTTGCCTTCTCTATATTTTTGGCGATATATGCTCCCGACCACTTGCTCCGTTATTTTGATGGGCTTTTGTTCAATCACTTGGGGCATGATTTTTTGCATATTTTCTACAGAACCGTCAAGATACTTCCATACATGTTCGATTGGAGCGTTTATTTCGATTTCTTTTTTCCACGATTTCACTGTATATCACCTCTATCTCGATTATATTTACTTTTTCAGGAAAATCCAAACAGTTTAATTTAAAGAAGAAGGTAAAATCAAAAAAATCGTAAAAGTGTCCTTTTACGATTTGACATAAGGTATTATACTCATTGGAATGTTGTTCAAACCGACCCCAGCTTGGCATACTGACAACAGTACCTTCAAAACCTTCTTTTGCTAGTGTATGTTGAGCTGCAACAGGAAGAGCCACTTCAGAACTGGAGGCAAGTAGCTAGCCAACGCCGTTTCTTTTGATCAGCTAAAACATAAACCCCGCACTTCACACTTTCATACGCCTGCTCTTACAAGGGTCGGTAACTCTTGACGTGTTAGTGCAGCAGTCATGTCGGTTCCTCCATTTTCAAGTGAATGGAGCTTTGTGGTGCGCTTCAATAAACTGCGACTGCTCCGCTGTCGCAACGAAAGAGTGTGTTATCAGCTTATGGTTCCTTTTGCGGACCCCTTTTAATAAAGGGCCGTCTGTAATCCCTGTTGCGACAAAGAAACAATCATTGGATTTTACGATGTCATCCATCGTCAACAGAGCATGGGGGTTGGCAATCCCCATCTTCTTACATCGTACCAGTTCCTTTTCAGTTTTGGGAACAAGCCGGCCTTGGAAATCACCGCCAAGACATTTCAATGCAACTGCAGCAATCACACCCTCAGGGGCACCGCCTGTTCCGACAAGTATATCTACATCCAATTCGTCAACCGCTGTAGCTATTGCTCCTGTAATATCCACATCTGAAAATAATCGAACTTTTGCTCCGATATTAAATACTTGTTTCATTAAATGATTGTGACGCGTACGTTCCTGCATCATGACTGTCAGTTCACTTACATCCTTGCCAAGTACCTTTGCGACAGACTTCATGTTTTCTGTAAGGGAGGCTTCGATATTGATACAGCCCTTCGCATCCGGGCCGACTGCCATTTTTTCCATATACATATCCGGTGCATGCAAGAGGGTGCCACGTTTAGCTACAGCAATAACTGCCAGCGAATTATCTTGCCCTTTTGAAACGAGGGTCGTCCCCTCTATCGGATCAACGGCAATATCTACTTGAGGTTCAGTGCCGGCACCAAGATTCTCACCGATATACAGCATCGGTGCTTCATCCATTTCACCTTCGCCAATGACAATTGATGCATTCATATTTATGCGGTTCATCTCATCGCGCATTGCTGTCGTTCCGGCTTGGTCCGTACCAATTTTATTGCCTTTTCCAATCCAAGGATAGGCCGCTATTGCCGCTTTTTGAGCGACAGCCAAAAAGTCACCGGCTAGTGATTGAACATCCTCTTTTTGCTTAATGTTCACAATAGACAACACGAATCAGCTCCTCCATCATTCATAAGTTTGTATTTTTATTCATACACAAGCGAGATTCACCCGCATATTTTGTCATTTCCATAAGTCGAAACAATCAAAATATTTTCGATATGCGGTGAATTTTTTTTATTGGATGCGGTGAATTATACTGTTTGAGCCGATTTGATGGTTGTTAAAAATGTGTAGAGAATCATGTAAGAAGAAGCGGCACCAGGATCCTTCGTCCCAAGTGATCGTTCACCAAGACGGCTTGAACGTCCGCGCTTAGAAAGCATTCCTTTTGTTGACTCCATTCCTAGCTCTGCCGCTTTCACCGCTTCCGTAAAAGAGGCAACGAAGTCATTCGTATGTGCAAAATTCGATTGCAAGCTTTCAGCAGCTGGATGCAGGGTATCTATCATCGTTTTATCGCCAACTTCCGCTTTGCCCCGTTCCTTGATTCCATCCACAAAAGCCACCCAGAAATCCTTTAATTCTTGATCTCCAAGTTCCAACTTTCCTTGAAATGCTTTCGCCCCCCTCATAAAACCAGTTGCATATAGAGGACCAACAGATGAACCTACAGCACTTAAAAACGTACGGCCTGCTAAAATGCTAATTCTTGAGCAGTCCTCCTCGTCTTTCAGTTCGCCATCCAGTTTTTCGTTAACAGCCTGCCAGCCAATGGACATCGTGACTCCATGATCACCATCACCCAGCTTCCGGTCTAATTCACACAAGTAATCTTTTTGTTCTTCAATCATCGTTACAACGTTTTTCAAAAAGGTCTTGAATTCTGCAGCTGTTATCTTCATCGCTAGCTCCTCCTTATTTTTGGACATACATTGGACAGTCTGCAGGGTGGTCTATAAATTCTGCCAATTCTTCATCTAATTTTGTAATTGTAACGGACGCACCGCCCATTTCAAGAGATGTGCTGTAGCTCCCTACATAGGAACGGTGTATTATAATGCCTTTGTCACTTAAAATTTGTTCTACACGTCTAAACATTATATATAATTCCATGTTTGTAGTGGAGCCTAATCCGTTTACAAGAACAGCTACTCTTTCTCCTGATACAACTGGCATGTCTATCAAAATGTCATGCATAAGGCGTTCGACCACTTGATCAGCCGGCAGCAAGTCACCTTTTTCGATTCCAGGTTCACCGTGGTGACCAAGACCGATTTCCATTTCGTTATCAGCAAGTTCAAAGCTCGGCTTTCCTGTTTGTGGTAGTGAACACGGCGTTAAACCAACGCCCATTGTCCGTGTGTAATCGTTTGCTTTTTGAGCCACTCGTACAACATCAACCAAGTTATATCCTTTATCAGCTGCAGCCCCCGCTGCCTTCGTGACGAAAAATTCCCCTGCGATCCCTCTGCGTTTTTGTTTTTCTTCTTTTGGCGCGGAAGCTACATCATCCGTTACAAGCACGGAACCAACACGGATATCGCTATCAAGATCAGCCAGTTCTGCGGCCATGCCGAAGTTCATTACGTCCCCTGCATAGTTGCCATATATATAAATAACGCCTTTTCCTTTATCAATGGCTTTCGTCACTTCCAAAATGGGATCCGGAGGAGGAGAAGCAAAAATATTCCCTACGGCAACACCATCAGCCATGCCATCACCCACATACCCAATAAATGCTGGTTCGTGGCCCGATCCACCGCCGATGAGTACGCCTACTTTTCCGTCTCTTGTTTCCTTCGCCGTAACAAGTGCACGGTCGTTTTCAGCTAATTGCCTTATATGTTTCGGATAAGCTTTTGCATATCCTTCAATCATTTCTTCCACAACTCTCATTGGATCATTAATGAGCTTTTTCATGTTTTGCTGCAGCTCCTTTCAAAAAATCCTGCTCTTTATCCATTATTTGCTGAACTTTTCTTGCTGAGTTACCACCCGGAAATTCAGACTCTAAATACACCTTCACTATATTTTTAGCTGGTTCGATTCCAATCACCTTTGCACCCATTGTTAACACCTGTGCATCATTACTTTTTTGCGAACGTTCCGCTGAATAGGTGTCATGGCAAAGAGCTGCACGAATGCCTGGGACTTTTCCTGCCGCAATTGCCATTCCGATACCTGTGCCACAAACTAAAATGGCACGATCCAATTTTTTCTCATTAATGTCATTAGCTACCTGAAAAGCTACTCCTGGATAATCAATCTCGGTACATGAATCTTCAGAACCGTAATCCACAACTTCGTGCCCCAATTCTTGAATATAATCTTTCAAACTATCTTTCATATCAAAAGCATTATGATCAGAACCTAACCCAATTTTCATTATACAACGCCCTTTCATTTTATTTCCGCTTTATTATCGTCATTCTCAGCTTCATTTTTTTCATTATTGAATCGATAAATATTATCATTTGTTTGCATATATCTTTGTTCACGGGTGAAATTCGATAGAAAATGATGATGATCGCCCAATCATTGCACTACTGGCACGTTAGAAGACGTATCCACTGTTTCTATTTTTTTATGTAATGTAACAAATTTCATCATGAACGCACTGATCAAATACAATCCTGTATAGATCCAAATGATGCCTACAGTTCCGACACTTCCAATGAAAAGACCGACAAGAGCCGGACCAACGAATGTACTCAGACCAGCACCCAGGTTCAGAATGGACATTGCAGCTCCGCGGTTATCCGGGGCTAGTGATGGGATTAATGCGGAAAGGGGAACGTATGCAGCAAGACAAGCACCGAAACAAATGGCAACAAGTGTTGCCGCCAAGTAATTCGCTCCAAGAAATAAAGGAGTATAATAGAGTGCCGCTGTGAATACAGCACATCCTACACCACCAAACCACATAACTGTGTTACGCCAACCGAATTTATCGCCGATAATACCCCATATCAGGTTAAAAATCACATTACTGGACCATAATGCACCATAAATCTGTAACCATTCAGTTCGGGTAAATCCAATTTCCATCATATAAGCTGGAAGAAACACTACAAATCCGTATGCCCCTGCCGTGTTGATCGTACGAACGATGCCTCCAAGCCCGACTTTCGGGCGCTCGAATGCTATCGTAATTCCCTTGGAAACATATTTAAGTGCTTCCGCTTTAGAATCGAATTTCCTTCTATTACTTTCCTCATCTTTGTTTAAGGAAATGGCAATTATGGCTCCAAGTGTCACAAATACAAGGGCACTCCAAAGCGTTTTCAATTCTCCTAGATAAGAAAGGGCAAAGCTGGAGTAATAAGCTCCAAGAACATTCAATCCTCCGGCAAACGAGACCCAGAACCAGCCGACAGCCGTTCCTAGCCTTTCTGCCGGCGCGTAATATGTCAGCCAAACGAGGAAAGAGTAGGCAAACAAAGGGTAACCAAGCCCCCGAAGTGAATAGGTAGGAATCATGATTGCCAGATTCATTGTAGGGAGACCGACCGTTAAAAAAACGAGCGTTCCCGCTATGAATAGAGCCACCCCGAAGGACATGGCTTTGCGAGGACCCAATACTTCAGCTAGGACGCCGGAAAGCCAGGCAGCAATGGCAACAGCGAAACCATATACACTAAATAGAAGGGCAGATTGCTGAACACTTAATCCATTATCGATTAAATAGGAAGATAGCCATCCTAATTCCAAACCGTCACCCATCATAAACAGCAGTACACCAAGATACCCCATTGCCATTTTGGAATCCATCCCCAGCTTCCCTAATAGTCCCTGATTCATCGTTTTTCCTCCTCTTCATCTCTTTTCATTTACAAAAATAGATTCCGAAACGAAGAAGGAACCTATTCGCCTATGATAGTTTCATAGATTTGGATTTAAGATGACCTTTAATGACTCTTTTCCGCTTTTCACCAGTTGAAATCCTTTTTCAAATTCTTCAAGTGAAAGCTCATGTGTGACAACGCCTTCTGTAGGAAGATCACCGTTTGCAATGCCTTTAATAACGGGCTCATAGCAGTATGGACCAAGGTGAGAACCGAGTACATCAAGTTCTTTCCGGTCACTGATAATGCTCCAATCCACTGTTACCGGTTCTTTAAACACGCTGAATTCAACGAAACGCCCCAGTTTACGAATCATGTTCAACCCTTGTTCAACGGATTTTTGTGCTCCAGTCGCTTCAATGTAGATGTCGCAGCCATAACCGTCCGTCAACTGTTTTACAATTGCGTTTACATCATCTTTTACTGGGTTCAATACCATATCCGCACCGAATTGTTTTGCCATTTCTAAACGCTCTTCAAACAGGTCAAGGACAATTAATTTGCCAGGTCCTGATTTTTTAATTGCACCTATCATCCCCAGTCCGAGTGTTCCAGCCCCTGCCAGTACAACCACATCTCCCAATTGAATTTGTGCCCGCTCAACGGCATGATAGGAACACGCATAAGGTTCAATCAGAATTGCTTTTTCAATGGGAAGATTTTCCGGCACTTTATAATTAATCGCTTCTTTTGTGAATTTCATATATTCGGCCATACCGCCATTTACATTGTTCTGGAAACCATACAAGTCATGTTTTTCACACATCCAGTATTGACCTCGGTTACAGAAGCGACAGTCCCAGCAAGGAACGATCTGTTCGGATATAATACGGTCACCAATTTTAAAGTCGCCTTTGACTCCCTCACCAAGTGAGACAACATGACCGATGAATTCATGACCCGGAATCATTGGCGCTTTAATGTATGCCGGCTGCTGATCGTCTCCCCAAAAGCTCGGCGCTCCGTCAAACGCTTTCAAGTCTCCGGCACAAATACCGCATGCCTCAACTTTGACCAAAATTTCACCATCTCCGATTTGCGGAACAGGGACTTCTTCAAGGCGATAATCACCTGGGGAATAGGCCACAACCGCTTTCATTGTTGCAGGGATTGATTGATTATTTTTATCTTCTTGTACCGCTGATTCATGACTTTGAACCATTCAACATCTCTCCTCGACTATTTTTTCTTGGATAACGCTTACATAATCGGTGTAAAATGAAAATTTTCAGTCAAGCCTCATAATTTTTACAGTTTTTCTCTGTTTCCCATTTTCAGTATATTACATTTATTATTGAAGGGTCAATATTTATTATCGTTTATTTTCATTTTATCTTTCGTTTTCTTTCGTTTTTTAATTACTTTAGATAAATACAAAAAAATGATGTATGATAATATTGAAAGATAATTCAATTAGTCGATTCCATTCAGCATCTTTTGAATCATAATGCTTCTTATATATGTATAACTTAACTAGTAATTCGCTTTTGCAACTAAATTGATAAAATAACTTTGGTATATAGGTGATAACATGAAAAAAATGTTTGCGTCAGAACGAAGGAAAATCATACTCGAAAAACTAACAGATCAGCATCGGGTAACAATAAAAGAGCTTTCAGAAGAAATTAAAGTATCTGAAGCGACATTACGTACGGATTTATCGAAAATGGAGGAAGAAGGCCTTCTAAAAAGAACACATGGAGGAGCCATACTATCCGAAAAACAAGATAGCGATACAAGCTTTACTACACGGGAATTAAAGAACCGCTATGAAAAGGCTGCCATTGCAAAGAAAGCTGCTGAGCTTCTCTCAAACGGGCAATGCATTATGCTCGATTCAAGCTCAACCACTCTTGAACTTGCACGCACGATCAAAGAAATGCCAATTAGACTGACCGTTGTAACAAGTGGCATCAATACTGCACTAGAGTTAAATGAAAATCCCCATATAACCGTGATATTATTGGGAGGTATTATAAAAAAAGGTTCCTTTTCCTTAGAAGGCAGTTTAGGAATAAATATTCTTAACCAAATTAATATTGATCTGATGTTTACGTCCGCTAATGGATTTACTTTCGAATCAGGATTAACGGATTTCAGTGTATATGAGGTAGAACTGAAAAAAGCCATGGTCAGCGCCTCCAACAAGGTGGTTGCCTTACTTGATCATACTAAGATCAATAAAAATTCGATTGCCTCATTCGCTTCAATCAATCAAATAGATACGATAATCACTGATTTTGATATGACAGGAAGTTACACAAAGAAACTCGAAGAACAAAATGTTAAGGTCATAATGGTATCAACAGACGAACACGTTAATTAATCCCTTCCTCCATGGGAACTTTATCCATGCGGTTTAACCAGTGGAAGTGAATATACCGTTTTAACAACATAATAAAGCAAGACAGAGCTTTATTTGCCTAGGTTGAACAAGAATTAGCCATTAGGCAGCAACTCGAAGTGCGCCCCATCGCTGTCATGATAATGGATGGATGAATACCAAACAAAAATAAAGGCTTTGGAATGGTGGATTCCAAAGCCTTTTTCTATTGATTTACGATCGTTTACTTACATTGCGAAGAAATCTTTCTTTTTCAAAATATCTTTCTTACAATAAATTACTTTATTCAAATCCTCCTTTTTAGTGTTATTCTTGTAGGTAGACCAAATTGTAATTTTTCAGGAGAATCCGATGAATTTCACTTATATTAATCAACACATTCTAGATAATCTCTTTTATATCCTGGTAAGCATTTTAATTTATTCCACTTTATTAGATCACGGCAAAAGGTTATGTCAGTATGGCAAGGTCCTCATCACTACATGCATGAGCATTCCGATCATATTATGTATGAAGTTCCCAATTTATATCGATGAATATTGTGTTCATGACTTCAGGCAAATCCCTTTTATAATCGGGACACTTTATGGCGGTTGGCCTGTCGGGGCCGTTCTATTGGTCATTCTCTTGACTGGCAGGTTTGTTATGAATGGGTTCAATCTCCTTACTTTAATGGTTTATATCCTTATATTCGTCATTACTGCTCTATTTTCTTCTAAATTCAATGCGTATAACAGAAAAAGTAAGCTTAATAGCTCGATCTTATTGATTGTATTCCTAGGCATCCTAACAAGCTTGCTTGCACTCGCTATGTCTGATTCTTTTCGAATAACGGAGGCGTATATCTTTTACTTCATCATTCTTCCTCCTTTCATCATCGGTTTAGCTGTGTATATCATGGAAATTCTAAAGGATGCGATTTTAATCCGAACACAAATGGTGCGGCTTGAAAAGATGGAAGTCGTCAGTCAGCTTGCGGCCAGCATTTCTCATGAAGTCAGAAACCCTTTAACGGTTGTGAAGGGATTCGTTCAGCTGCTAAAAGCACCCGATCTGACCCAAGATGAAAAAGAGCAATATATCCAGCATGTTGTTCGGGAGCTTAATAGTGCGGAATCCATCATTAGTGAATACTTGGCATTCGCCAAACCTGCCATTGAAAAGGTCGATTCCATTTCCATCGACCGTGAAATAGGCTATGTCATAGAAATGATTAGACCATTAGCTAACATGAATTTAGTTACGATATCCGAACAGCTGGCCCCAGGTGTCACTCGTGGCAATACTCAGCATTTCAAGCAATGCTTCCTCAACCTCATCAAGAATGGGATAGAGGCCATGCCGAGCGGCGGGGAACTTCGTATCGTTTCCTATGTTAATGATAACGACATCATTATCGAAATAAAGGACGTTGGAATCGGCATGAACAAAGAACAAATACATCGTTTTGGCGAGCCCTATTACAGTTCCAAAGAGAAAGGGACAGGGCTAGGTTCGATGGTGGCTGTCAAAACGATCCAAACGATGAATGGCACGCTTCATATTAATAGCGCTTCGAATAAAGGAACAACGATCACTGTAGCACTTCCTGTTTATGATGAAGATACTTCTGCAAAATAAGTAAACAATCTTTTCATATAAAAAGTCCGCCGTTCATGGCGGACTTTTTTCATTGGATTGCCGTCTTATTTATGCTTTCCGTTCAAGGCATGTATGAACCGCCATCATGTCACGTTTGTTCAATTCACGAATCCGGTTGAAAATCGGAATATCGGCAACGGCTTCGGTACGTTCACCTTCAGCCACGACATCGCTTACCTTCCCTGTCAGCCAGGTTTCCACATCGATATCTTCGACGATCGCTTTACGTCCTTCATCATCAATGCCACTAGCATGACAGCTCACACAAGGTATCGTTAATTTATGGACCCCGTCATGGAGGCCATCCTCGGAGATGACTTTCTTCCCATTACAAAACGGGCATTTATGACTTGCTTTGATTTTATTGATTTGCGTCACGATTTTCTTATAGCCAAACGCCTCATAAACATAGGTTAGTTTTTTATATTTGCCATTAGTGAAATATTTATCAATGATTGTTTCCCTTGTTTCGTTAATATTGGCAAAATCACAGATGGTGATCTGATTTTTGCTGCTGATGGCTTCGATGCTGCCTGTGATGTCGCTCCAGAATGGCAGCGCATTTTGCAGGACCACTTCATAGCCTTGGAAGCTTGCCAGTTCCAGCTCAAGCATTTTCAATGCGGCTTGCGTTTCCCGGGAAAGGAATGAAACATCCTCCGTCCATGCGATATCGCCGCCTACAATCGCTTTTAGTTTTTCCAGCTCTGGCAGCTTCCCTGCTATTTTGATGACTTCATCCATTGGCTGTTGGATGATTTCACGGATGTCCATGTCGGCAAATTTCAGCTTTTTATGATGGTTCAAGATCGTTCCAAGGCAGATCGGGCAGGTGATATTCTCTTTAGATGCTTTCATCTGCTCTTTAATGATCGATTTCGAGATGAACATATAACGTCCGATGATGAGATTGAAGCCTTCCCAAGTACGAGAGGCCTTGCCTGCTTTATCATAAAAGGACTTTTCCCAATATCCATATAAGAACGTCTGCTTCTCTGCATCAGTCATATCATTATAGCTTTTACTCATGTCGTGACCGAGCTCATTCTTGATTTCATCAAACAAAAATTGCAGCTTTGGATATTGATAATATTTCAATACTTCCATCACGTCTGGATGTAATAAGCCATCCCAGAAAGGTACGTTTTTATCTTGAATGACAACATCGATATCAAATTTTTCAATGACACGGCGGCCCGAACAGCTTGGACAATGATTCTCTTTAGAATAAAAATCGAAGCTTCTTGTATCTTTATTGGTCGGATGTGACGCGACCAGATGATTGATCATGCCGCCCAATTCAAATAGAAACGTATATTGGCTGTACAAGTGCCGTTCAAGATCGATCGCGATCACGGGTGCGATCGTGTCAGATTCGTATTCCCCATAAATCAAGCGGGCCATCGACGACAAGCTTTTTAGGATGCCGCCCTTATAGATGTTCTCTGCCCTTTTGAAATGGTCCAATTGGTTTTCCTGCAAATAATGGATGCCGCTTTTTGACCGGAGTGCAGAGGAGATATGCAGTGGCTCATCTAGACCTTCGATATTGTTATGGCGATAGTATTCATCATGGCTGAAAACATCAAGATGCCGGACTGGCGCAAGCTGTCTTTTACCGAAATCCACGATATAATCCGAGCTTTCCAGCATATACCGATTATGTTCAATCATGATGATCGAGACCGATTCATCCTCGAGGATGACCCTGATGCTATCGATGAATTGATTTAAAATGTTTTGCGATAACCCTTTTGAAGGCTCGTCAAAAATGAACAGCGTATGCGGGTTCCTCGTTTTCGCGAACAGCTCCGAAACTAAGTGGACACATTGAAATTCACCAGTCGATAGCGATTGGGTTTTTCGCTCTAACGTCAAATACCCAAGCCCAAGCTTGATCAATAAGCTCAAGCGCTTATGGGCGATGTCCTCATTTGGCAGTTCTTCGATGATATCCTCGATCGAACGCTGAAAGATATCATCAATTTCATCCCTGTATTTGGTGAGCTTCTTCTTGATATCAAGAAACGTCGCAACAGTTGAGCGACTGGTAATCGATTTATTTCGGTCCTGCCCGACCATGACGAGTTTATCCTTTGGATAGCGCTCCTGAAAATCTTTGGCGATACATTCATTGACAAGTGTGGATTTCCCGCAGCCCGACTCACCCGTAAAGGTAACGAGTCTATTCTTTGGAAGCTGGATTTCTTCCATTTGTATATTTCGGCAGTAAAGATCATGAAATTGGTAGAATTCATTTGGCGTTGCCTCATTTCGTTCCCAGCTGATCGGCTTGGGGCGAGGTGATTCCTCCACAATTTTGCCGCCATATTTCCCGCTGCCGGGTCCAAAGAACAATTGCTCGTCCGTGCTATCCAACACCGTGTCTGAATGATCAATGAGCCATATTTGATTCTTTTCACCTAATGACTTAATCTGTTCCAATATTTTCAAAAGGGTCTGATGATCAAGCCCTACGGAGATTTCATCAATGATGATCACGGTATTTTCGCTTGTTGCCATGAATTCAGCCAAGTAAAGCCGGGTTAATTCTCCGCCTGACACGGTCCCCATGATCCGGTTCATGCTTAAATAACCAATATTCATATTGATTATATTTTGGAGAATATGCTGTTTGGCTTCACTAATATGTAAGATCTCTGAAAGTGAAAGGATTGATTCGATGCTTAACTCGTTGATGTCGGAAATAGTATGCGGGCGATCGAATAATTCAATCGTATATTGCTCGACTTCTGGATTGTAGCGCTTTCCCTCACACTTCGGACATTCGACGTTCTTCGTCGTGCCGCGTCCTTTACAAGCGGTGCACCAGCCTAAAGCATTATTAAAGGAAAAAACTTCTGGAGAAAGATTGAATTTTTCAGCAAGACAAACACGAATCTCTTTAAACACACCAGTATGGGTGCCAATGGTCGAACGGGGATTGGATGAAATGGACGATTTTCCAAGAAAAAGGACCAGCGGCATTTCCTCCATCTTGATGGCGCTGAAATTGGTTTCCATGATATCAGAAAATAAATATTGATATTCAGACTTCGGCAATAAGGAAACGAGACGCTTCTTCGATTCTTCCCCTATGGCCTGACAAAAGGTCGTTTTCCCTGAACCAGATAACCCGGCAATCCCCAAGGATTGATCGCCTGGCAATGCTGCATCCAGTTCGTTAATATTGTTCGCTATTAATTGGTTTATTTTCATCTGTGGATCCTCTCCATTTATATTTATCCAGTCTTTAATGTTAGCACAGCGCTATCTGTATTTGGTATTTTTTTAACGGTAACCCCATCCTTATATTCTTTCACATTTCCCAGCCTTGAAAACGTATGAATATGGAATAAAATTGGTTTCATTCCGTTGTGAGTGGGCCTAGCTACAGCTTTTGTCTCGCATTTCCCCTTCAAAAGCCCCTCTCGATTAAAGAGAAGGGCTTGCTTTACTAAATACGCTTATTTTGTATTGGACTTTTTTGCCTTATTTTCAAGCTCGCTTTTGGGCTCTGTGGAGAATTCGACATCTTTTCCATGTCCCTGCGGGTTAACACTTGGTGCGATTCGGCCTCTTCCTGACTTTTTGCTCATTTCCTTCACCTCCACGATTATTATGTCCGAACCGTTATAAATTAAAAATGAGATCCGCCCTTTCTGTATTTTAATACGTTCCATGATAGGAGGAGCTTAAAATGATCCATAAAAAAACCTGCATAGAACTAAGTCTATACAGGGTCAAACATTTCTAAAATCAATCAGCTTCTTCGTTAATTGGTTGTCGGAAGTAAGCTGTCCGCTGCAGCGTTGAGCAAGAAAGGACTAGGCTCGCCAACCGAATATACCTGTAAGTTATGCATAGCCCTCGTACATGCGGTGTAGAACAATCTACGCAGGCTTTCATCACCGTATGTTTGCGCAGATGCATCATAAATGATGACAGCATCAAATTCGATGCCCTTGGCCAAATAAGCAGGGATAACGACAACGCCCTGTTCATATTCATTTGTCCCTCTCTGGACGAGTTTCATATCTTTGATGGGACTTAGCGCTTTGAATGCAGCGGCACTTTCCGCAGCAGATTTGCATATGATCGCGATCGTATTGTACTTACGACTTTGCCAGTCTTTGACTTTGGATACAATTTTGTCGTGCAATTCCTCCCGGCTGGACACTTGGGTCAGCAAAGGTTTTTCTCCTTCACGGTCAATTGCCTTAATGAGATGGCCTTCAGGAATTAGTTCCCGTGTAAATTCGATGATCTGCTTTGTCGATCTGTAGCTTTGTTCCAAGGTGATACTTTCTGTTTTATCCATTCCATATAAACTTGTAAGCGTCTCGAAATTCACCCTTTCACTGGCATGAGCGAATATCGCCTGATTAAAGTCACCGAGCACGGTCATCCTTGCAGAAGGAAACAACCTTTTCAAAAACTCGAATTGAAACGGGGAATAATCTTGTGCTTCGTCTACAAGCAGATATTTTATCGACGTATTCGTCTGAAATCCTTGAATGAGCTCCTTCAACAGCAAAAAAGGAGTCGCGTCTTCGTAATAAAGCTTACCTTCGTCGAGCATTTTTTGCGTGGATAGGCATATTCCCCTTTCGGCAGGTGTGTTATCGCCCTTCCATTGTTCGTTCCTTATTTGTTCGTCAAAAAGTTGCTTGTATATTCCTTTAATATTGATAAATTGAAGGGCTTTTATCCGTTTGCGCAACTTCTTCAATTTCTTCCGGACGATCATCCGCGCGAGCAATTCATTCTCTTGCTCATAATCATCAAAGGAATCTTCAGTATCGCCGCGTTTTTTTTGTATTTGGTTGTATACCTTTTGATAGTCATCTTTGCTGAGAAACTCGATTTCCTCTTCAACCCAAGGTTTTTTAAGCTCAAGCTTTTCCGTTTCATCAAGCAACTCGCCTAACCACTCTTTCAGCTTATCGATCTTATTATGAAAACTTAGTGTGGTGTCTGTGTTATAAAATCTTTCTGTGATTTGTTTGGCGGAGACGAGCGTTTCCCCGCGGAACTTTACACCTTTAAAGATCATTCCAGATCGTTCCAGTGATTGTCTGTATGTTTTGATGATTTCAAAGAAACGAAGTGATGCCTTGAATTGAATACTCGCTGTCCTGGTGCTATAGGAAGGATCATCCGCTTCCGTCAATAAAAACTCCAACTGCTCATAAGGATCTTCAACTTGAAACGAGTCAGCCAGACGATGGTCCAAGTATTCCTGGAATGTTACTTGCTGCATATTTTCTTCGCCAAGTTCCGGTAACACATTGGATACGTAGTTATTAAACATGGAGTTAGGAGAGAATAGAATGATTTGATCCGCCTTTAATTTATCTCGATTCTTATAAAGCAAGTAAGCGATCCGTTGGAGGGCAGCCGATGTCTTACCGCTCCCAGCGGCCCCTTGAACAATGAGCAGGCGTCCGCGATCGTTCCGGATGATTTTATTTTGCTCCCGTTGAATGGTGGAGACGATACTGTGCATATGCTTATCCCTTCCCTTGCCCAGCACCTGCTGCAGGATCTCATCTCCAATGGTGAGACTCGTATCGAACATGGATTCGACAACGCCACCCTTGATGATATATTGCCACTTTTTCTCCAGCATCCCCTTAATCACGCCTCCGGGAGTAGCGTATTCCATCGGACCGGGAGGATAGTCATAATAAACACTTGAAATCGGGGCTCTCCAGTCGTAAATGATGAAGTTTTCTCCTGATGGATCAGTAAGGGTCGAGGTCCCTATATAAATATGCTCCGTAAGCGAAGACCCTTCTTCCGTGACATCTATCCGGCCGAAATATGGCGCTTCCTTCATGCGGCGCAATGTCGATAATCTCTTTGAGGTATATCTATGTTCACCTTCGCTTACTGACAAGGCTTGAGCCTGTTGCCTTAAGCCGATGATGGTCTCGAGGTAGTCATCGAATGTATCCACATTCACCTTTAGGTCATCCCAAAAGTGTTTACGGATATTCACAACTTCTTTTTTGCGTTGTGAAGTCTCTCCTTCTATTTTGCCGATTTGTTGATTAATTGTTTCGAGCACCTCATCCAAACGCTCCTGCTCCTGCCGAGTTTCATTGTTCATATCAGACACTCCTTCGAAAAATAAAAATAGGGGTTGACTAGAGGTGGGTTTTACCTTATACTTATAGTAAGGGGTAAACTGTTTCTGTATTTATCATAAATGTGTTTCTATACTAATTTATCACAATCGCACACTTATATCAATGTATATTTCCGATCAGTTGCCTAAATTAATCATCTTTTACATTCTAATCTAATTACATTCTAATCTAAAGTCAGTAACCAGTTGAGCCTCGCTTGACTGGTTATTTTTATGGCTGTTAGCTTTGCAAACCTCGCGTTTCGCTTCCCGCTAATTTCATGGTTGCAACGACACTGCATCACGATTTGCTTCGGAACATGCCGAAGCAAACATCCGCGGATTAAAACTGGATAGCCCTAAATAAGGCTATCCAGTTTCATTCATAAACGCCATCTAACAAGTCACTTTACCTGTATACCCGTTTTGATCAAGGAGGGCGGAATTTTCCCCCTTATCCCAGATACAAGATTGGTTGCGGCCAGCATCGCCATTTTCAATCGGGTTTCCGATGTTGCGGAACCGATATGCGGCAAGGTAACGACATTCTTCATCGACAGCAACGGATTGTCTTCCTGGACAGGTTCCTGTACAAAAACATCCAGTCCTGCCGCGCGAATTTCACCTGTTTTGAGCGCAGTGACCAAGGCATCCTCATCAACCGTTTTCCCTCTTGAGCAATTGATGAAAATGGCGCTCTTTTTCATCAGCTTGAATTCTTGTTCACCCATCAATTTTTCGGTTTGGGGAGTAAGTGGTGTCATCAAGCAGACAAAGTCAGACTCCCTTAACAATTCTTCCATCGTACAGTATGTAGCCCCAAACTTTTGCTCCGCTTCCTCATTTCTAGATCTGTTGTGATATAAGATATCCATATCGAAGCCAAAACGAGCCCTTTTTGTAACGGCAGATCCTATTCCGCCCATACCGATTATGCCTAATACCTTATGGTGTACATCCACTCCAAACCATGTTTCGCCCATTGAAGATGTCCATTGCCCTGACTTAACCAATAGATCGAGCTCAGGCATTCTTCTCGCTGCAGATAACATCAATCCGATAATCGTATCGGCGACCGTTTCATTTAAGACCTCAGGCGTGTTCGTCGCCATAATTCCACGATTAGACAGCTCCGTTACATCAAGATTGTCGTAGCCGACCGAGGAATTACAGACGATTTTCAATTCCGGTGCCTGGTCCAGTAAATGCTTATCCACTTTTAATCCAGACCCTAATATCCCTTGTGCTTTCTTCAACTCTTGCAGAAATTCAGGATAATTTTGCGAATCAAGATTCTCGAAATATACGACTTCACATGTATTTTGGATATAATCCAACACTTCTTGATCCACTTTCTTGTAAATGATTACTCTTGGCTTCATCTTTGATCCCTCGCTTCCAATAAAGTAGGCAAAATCCCCCTCCCTATAATCTACCATTTTTTCAATAAAGAATAAGAGTAATTTGAATGAATTCAGACCATTGCATGCTTTGAACTTATTGCTATATGCAGACGTTTTTGTTACAAGCAACATAAAAAGAGACCTTTCTTTTAAAAGGTCTCCTTTAACTAAGTTTTATTTTTCGCAAGCGATCAAGTCTTTATCACGATCACTTTTTTTATTGGCATCGTATAGTTCCTTTGAAACATGGGGCTTATATTTCGTTTTTCCACCTTTATTTTTAACGGAAGATGTACGAGCTACTCCTCCTTTGTAGTCTTTATTCAATTCGGTACAGTTTTTGTAGGTCTTCACCTTTGTTTTGGCACCGGCAACATCATTAGCTCCAAAAGACACCCCTAAAACCAGGCCTAAAGATAGTAAAATAGTAATTGAACGTTTCAAAATATGTAATCCCCTTCCTAAAAATTAACTTTTTACTAATCATAATGGATCATATCTTTTTTTACAACAACTATATTCCCATATTAATGAAGTTTTAAAATTACATTCAATAGACTGCAGGCCGATTAGCTATGAAGGCGGGATCATTTAGATTTATACAAACGTGGGCTGTTATCGCAAACGAAACAATAAGCGGCACTCAGTGTTGAAGATGCAGGTATAACAAAAGGGAATGATTTCAAAAGAAATCATTCCCTTTTTTATCGATCATTAAATTCCGCCTGCAACACCGATTTCTTCACCTGTGATGGCAGCGGCGCCATCTGAGGCTAGGAATACGGCTGTTGCGCCGATTTCAGATGGTTCGAGTAAGCGTTTGATCCATTGTTTGCCTAGGATATGATGGTTCAGTGCTTCTTCTACGGTCGTTCCATCTTGTTCTGCAAGTATTGGCAGTTGTTTTTCAATTAGCTCCGTGCGCACGGGACCAGGCATGATCGTGTTGCAGGTGATTCCTTTCAAAGCATTTTCCAGTGCGGTTACTTTCGTAAAACCAACTTGGCCGAACTTAGCGGCGCAATAAGCGGATTTGTATGCATCAGGAATTCTGCCATGAGCTGAGGAGATATTGATGATGCGTCCTTTTTTCTGTTTTTGCATGGCTGGGAGCGCATGCTTGGTCAATAAGAACGTTCCTTTTAGAATGACATCATTGACAAGATCCCATTTTTCAACAGGGAAGTCTTCCACTGGAGAAATGAATTGAAGTCCCGCATTATTGACTAGTACATCTACAGTGCCGCGTTCAGCGATGACTTGTTGAACAGCCGCTTGAACGTTTGGTTCGTCAGCCACGTTTACTTTATAGCCCTTTGCATTGCCTAGTTTTTCAGCTGCACTAATCGCTGCTGCTTCGTTTAAATCGAAAATAGCTACAAAATCGCCATTATTAATGAATGATTCTGCAATAGCGTACCCAATCCCTTGTGCTGCCCCTGTTACGATTACTGTGCGTTCGTTAGTCATGATCTCGATCTCCCTTTGTCGTATATTCGTTTGATCCTCAGTGTTTCGTCACTTTTTTCCATATCAGCTTGTCTTCTGGGTGAAGAGCATTGTAAATGACCACATGATCACCTTCAATCTTCGCCAGCCGCGGCTGCGCTTGATCGAGCCAGGTTGGATTCATGCTGACATCCATATGATGTGTTAACTCCTGTTTTTCTTCATCCACTTCAAACGGACCTGAATAAGCCAGGTACCCATGTGCTGCTTCTGCCATTTCTTCCGGTGTCCCTGTGTGCAGATCCCCGGATTTGTAAGCAGGGCGACCAGATGCCATCAGTTGCGCAGACATATATCCATCTGGATTATACATAATGAATCCTTTAGCATCCTTACCCAATGGATAAATCGTGTTTCCGGCCGCATCTTGCGTTTCGTATGATACCAATGCCCATGTACCGATCACTTGTTTACGCATTGATTTCTCCATCCTTCATCACCTCCTTCATTGGAATATCCTTTTGTCTTAATAAAAAATGATCCCAAGTATCAATGCGGCAATCAGCGCAAAGAAGTTTGGTATTGTAGTGCTATAAAATGAGTATTTATAAGCGTTTTTATGATTCAGGCCTGTTAATGCGAACATTGATAGGATAGCTCCTGCATGCGGGAGGGCTGTAAATACGGATGAGGCAATCGCTGAAATGCGATGCATCGCTTCCGCATTCACTCCCAGCGCCAGATAGGACTGCGCAAATGCTTCCATCGCAATCCCCAAGCCGCCTGATGAAGAGCCTGTTATCGCGCCGAGTGCCGCTGAGGCGACTGATAAGCTAATCAATGGGTTCCCCGGAATCCCTAATATGAAATCGGAAATCAACTTGAAACCTGGTGCCATGGTGATCACGACACCAAAGGCTACGGCCGCGGCCGTAAAGAAAATCGGCGTGATCGAGCCATTCGCACCTAAGCTAAGTGCCGCTTTGTGTGAGGGAATGTATTTATGGAATAATGCAGCGGCAACTACTATCGCTGCCGCCAAGCCAATCAATACGATATTGGCAACCTTCAAGGCACTGCCTGTAAAGATAATGATGATCAGTACCAGTATAGGTAAAATACTAATGATGAAAGAAGGTATCTTTTCTTTTAAGATGATCTTTTCTTCATCCTTTTCTGCATAGGGTTCAAAGGTTTCACCGTTTGCCAAGCTTTTTTTCAATGTATACCTCAAATAAATGACCCCGATGACAATGGAAATCAAGGTTGCAACGATTCCCATTAACGGCGCTGCTGTTAAAGTCGTGCCGAGGTATGTCGTTGGGACGACGTTTTGAATCGAGGGTGTCCCGGGAAGCATCGTCATCGTGAATGTTCCAATCCCCAGAAATACGGGAATCACGACTAAATTCCAACCGATATTCAGTTGCTTGAATAATGGCTTCGCTAAAGGAATGACGACGAATAAGACGACAAATAAACTGATGCCGCCAAAGGTTAAAATCGCACTGATCGCATAAATCGCAATTAAAACGGAAAAGGGCTTTTCCGTACCAGTGATGGATAAAACCTTTTGTGCGATTGCTTGTGCCGCACCGCTTTTCTCTATATATTGCGCTAAAATCGCACCTAATAAAAATACGCCAAAATAATTGATTAAAAACCCTGTCAGCCCTGTCATGAATGACGTTTCAGTTCCGATTAGAGAAGGAAAGAAATTCATGCCATTCGTCACGATGACGATAATGGAGGCAAGCGGGGCAATAAAAACGATGCTAAAGCCCTTCATTGCCATAAGGACGATTAAAGCAATCGCAATTAAAATACCGATTGTACCCATACTTTGTTTTCCCCTTTTTGTAAGAAATAGCAGCAAGCCACAATGGAACATTCATGAAGAAAACACCAATGAACCTGTTCATTCGGTTGCCAGTGATAGTGCCCAAGAGTTCATTTCCTCATGGTAGGTCCGTTCAGCTCAAAATCATACCCTTTCATATCCCCTTAGACATGATCAATTTACTGTTTCCAATCCCGAACCACTGGATTCATAAATCGTTTAGCTCGCTACTATTCAAATATAATATTCCCATACATATAAGTGAAATATATAATAATGATATGTTATATAAGTATTAGTAATAAATAAGGGCGTGTTTAGATGGATTTCAAACAAATACAGTATTTTACCGAAGTCGTGAATCGTGGCAGCTTTTCCAAAGCGGCTGAACATTTATTTTTATCGCAGCCAAATATTAGTAAATCCATCAAGGATTTAGAAAAAGAATTGGATGCTAAGCTATTAACCCGAACCACCAGAAAAATCGAACTGACCGATACAGGAAAATTACTTTATCAATATGGCCAACGCATTTCCCAATCCATTGAGCATTTTTATGATGAATTGGATGATATCAAGAATAGTAAAAAGGGAAATATAAAAATGGGCATTTTTTCAACACTCGGCACGGAGATTTTCTCTGAACTGATGGCCCAATTCCACAAAGAATATCCCTTCATCACGGTCCGTTTCGTCGAGGATGGCGCCCTTTATCTAAAGGATACCTTACTTCAAGGTGAACTTGATTTAGTGGTGATGCCTTTGCCCATCGAGGATGATTTTGAGAGCATTCCGTTCATGAAAGGCGATTTACGCCTTGTTGTTCATCAAAGCCATCGACTTGCGAAAGAAGAAACGGTCTCCTGGGAAAATTTAAAGGATGAAAGCTTCATCATCTTTCGCGAAGGCTATGAGGTTCATGAGTTGATCATGCAGGCCTGCAGTCTGAATGGCTTTGAACCGAATATCATTTGTGAAACCTCGCAGTGGAAGTTCATCATGGAAATGGTTTCCTTCAATCAAGGCATAACGGTCCTCCCCAAAGGTGACTTGGAAGAGATGGATATTAGTAATAAGGAGATGATTACGATTCCCCTAACCCCCGCTATTAACTGGCAAGTGGGAATTGCCTGGAAAAAGGGGGACTACATCTCCTTCGCTACCCGAACGTGGATTGAGTTCATTAAAACGAAACTGGCAGACAGGGAAGACCAATGAATTATTGCAAGCAAAAGACCGCCGATTCGGCGGTCTTCGTCTCGGATTTCATTATTCCTTCCGCTTCACCCTGTAATGCAGCTCCCCAGGTTCCTTGCAAAAGGTGACTCCGCTTCCAGGCTCGTAATAAAAGGTTTTTTTGCCTAAAGAGCGTTCGTGGAAGGTGGTATGCAGATAGGATGCTTGGTCCCTTTTGAAGATGAGTTGATTTTTGCTTAAGGATACAGGAAGGCAATGTCCATAGCCTGTATGGACCAGGGTTTCTTTTTCGTTCATTTCCTCGAGGTCATGGACGTGAATGTAGGAAAACCAGACGCCCCCGCCTAATCGGAATGAGCGGGAGGAAAACCAGACCATGCCAAGCTGGGCGTTGATGCAGACTGGCAATCTGTACTTTCCGCCCAGCACAGATTTGGCTCCTGCAAGGCCGCCATCAAGATCCAGTCCAAAGTGATTGAGCGTATGATTGAGGATGTCAAGGCGCGGCTGTGCAACAAGGAACGTGTTTTCCCCTTCCACCACCATCGCCTGCTCCGCACCATTCGAATCATAGTGCTCCATCATCGCTACGGTTTCCTTATTCATTACATATTTTTTTCGTATCATCATTCCGTTCACTCCCCATTTCCATAATGATTTTTTAGGAGTATACTAAGACATAGAGTCAGGTATACGCCTGCTCGATGCCCTTAGGTGACTGTCTCCCATGACTTTCTCACCTAGGGGTTTTTTGGCTCCTTCACATTTTCCTCACCTCCCTTAAAGGGTATACAGCCAACGAACCATCGCTCTGATATTGTGTTTATCGTTGCTTAGCTGAAATACGGACGGTCTGCCTTTATATGTTCCGCTAAATTCCATCCAAATCGGATTCGCCGGCCTCCAGTCCACCGCTTTCAGCTTTGACATCCTTGTGGAAATCAACCGTTTTCTTTGTTCGATAGTCTGGTTTTCCATCTTATCATTCGCATATAAGGCAACCGCAACGAAAAGCGGATAGCTGGCGAGCATGCATTGCGCGTGATCCCCCATTCGTTCAGGCGGGAACAATTCGAATAGTTCATTAAAATATAGATGAACGAGGGTAATGTATTCGCTGTTTGCAAGCGGGCAGGAAGATACCTTCTCTTCAATGTTTACGTATACCCTGCCCGTCATGAAGATGCCGATGACCTGCCTTAGCTGCGATAGGGAAAGCAGGTTCTTGTTTGCCGGACGGTTGATGGAACGTTTTTCGAATTCGACACCGGCTGTTTTTAATGCTTGGTGGGTATGAAGCACCTGATTGGTGATGACATTGAGGTTGTTTCGCGAGTCGAATGAAATTCGTTTCGATAGGGCCACTTTCTTGCCTTTTAGATTAAGATCCAAATATAACTGTGATTCCTCCGCCTCTGTAAGCCCTTCGAATACCTGGACGGCAATTGAGGTGTCCTTCATGATTGAATCGAGTTTGTATGCTTGTTTAACTTTCTCTTCATCCTTCTTTAATGCTTTAAGGATACTGTCCTCCAATTGGGCGAAGGCCGCTATTCGTTGAGTTCCATCGATGATCGAGAGCTGATTGGCTTCTTTTATGGCGAGGGTTCCTTCCCTGCAATTGGCAACGAGCGGAGGCAGGTAGATTTGTTTCGTTAATGCATTTTCCAAAAGATAATTCTTGATAGATCGGATGCGCGGCTGGTTCGTTTCCCTTGTGGCGATTTGACCATTGCGATACATGTCGACCAGTTCCATGACCGAATAGGAGACAATCGTCCTTCGCTTCCGGTCCAATTCACTTAGTATCATGGATCCATCCTCCTTCGATTTTCCGTTTGAACTGGAGAGCCGTTTTCTGGATGGCGTTCGTGGTGGAATGGTTTTTGACTCTTTTTTTTACGGGGTCGTAGATGTGTGAAAACAGTTCGTCACCATGCTTCCAAGTGCAGGACGTCTTCAGCCGCAGCAGGTGATCGATTGCTTCTTCATAGGGGATTTCATGATGTTTGTGAAGCTGCTGGGTTGTTTGGGCAAGGGCTATCTGAATGCCGGAATAGCCTGAAGTGAATGTCTTCCGGTCTGTCATCTTCTTCGGAAAGATTTCCAGCCATGCTTCGAAAAATGCATGGGCAACCGTAAGGATTTCGTCCTTTGAGAGCTCTTCAAGCTTGGCTTTACTGGTGTTGACGGTCAACTTCCCTTCGAATAAAGCGATGAGACAGCGCCTCATGATCGTCAGCGAGGTCAAGGCGGAACTGCTCACTGTTATTCTGGACAACGTAGTCTCTATCTCCATCTTGCTTTCCAATTTTCCGGCGATGATTCTTGTCAGTTCAGCATATTCATCGCGCTGGTCGTATTTCATCACCAAGCCGACATGCGGCTCTTTTCGCTTCGTATTGATATCATTGAATAGCTGTCTTTCTTCTTTCGTTTCGAGGTTTAAATAAATTTGAATCGTGACGGGGTAGGTCTTTAGCTTATCAATTTGGCTTTGAAGCTTTTTTGCCTCGGAGAAGTGACCGATTTCTTCCTCCGTTTCCTTGCGTGCCCTTAAATGACTGATGGCCGAAATGAGGGCATACGTTCTGTGCTGGCCATCCAGTATATAGATTTTACTTCCTGGCGGCAGTTCCCCGCCCTCGGGCACTTCTTTGATCGCTCCCCTGCTCGAGAAAATGAACGGCGAGAAGTAGAAATCCCCTTCGGAAACGGATTCCATGATGAACTCCCTGATTTCCGCCCTTCGTTTATGATCGAGCTTCCTTTGAACCGACTCATCGACCTCGAAAATGGCCTCCAATGTCGAGAATTGAATTTGTGAGATTAATATTCTCTTCCCGAATTGGGTAAAACTGTTTCCTGAAATCGACACTTTCATTTCCTGATATGTCATGATTATCACCTCTCTGCGACCATTATCCTATTTTAAGCATTTTTTGTAAAACTACTCTCATTTTTGCACTTCTAAAATTCATTCCTTTTTGTGACTCAATGATCTATTGGACTGGTTTACCCTTTACAAATTTTCACTTAAAAGATATAATATTGAATTTCCTTTTCTATCTAAATCATTACCACCCTAATTTTGTGAATAGTTTGTGTCCATTTTGTGAATTAATAGCGAATATCATGCCAAAAAGTAAAAAAAGATGACATTTTTGTAAAGAAATCACCACACCAAAAAATAAAGTTTGATCTGTAATGGAATTTGAGTCGGACTGTGCCTTTGTAATCATCCTTCCTTTCATAAAAGGAATCATCTAAGCTTGTACATGCCGTTTCCTGAAGGATTTCATCCCATCATGCCAGCAACATGTGCAGGTGCTGCACGAGTGTTCTTTTTTCAGGAAAATGGCGTATGCTATTTAAGTAATTCGTCAATTTCAATTGCAGAAAGGGTGTTCAAGCTTGAAACACATGAGTGGTTATGTCCGTTGCATCACCATGTTAATCCTTGTGGCTGTCATGTTTAGCGGTGGAAGTGTCCATGCAGCTTCAGAAACGGCGAGGTCCGCTCCTGATCGTTTGATTGGCAAAATCATGAGGGTAGCCTCTGAATCTCAGCAGTCGATTAACAGCAGACCTTTTTCTGTTGGTGATTCGTTGAAAAAAGCAGAAAAATCATGGGGCAAACCGGAAGATCTAAGTACAGTTGCAGCCAATTATTGGAGCCATCATGTTCGTTTCCTCTATGACGGGTCAACAAGCAGAAAAACGATCACGGCCATTGATGATTTTAGTCCGCAGCTGCAAACGATTCATTTATTGGAGTTAAAGAATTTGCTTGGAGAGCCTGATCGTGCAAAGGAGCAAGAGGGGATGTACTATGTCACTTATACGGATAACGAGAATTATAAGATCATTTTCGTGTTTGAAAGTGCCTGGAATAACCCTAACCCTATATTGAATATGTATACAGTTGAACCGGCGGATGAATCTAGTAAATAAGGAGCAAGTAAAATAGAAGAAGGCTGCCGTGGAATCCCGGCAGCCTTTCGTTATTCTTCCGCTAGCTTCACTTCAATCGCCAAATTACGTAAATAATCCAATAATGGCCGTACCTTCTCTGGAGCTGTCACATCTGTAAAGGAGAAGGATTGCTTCTTCGTTTCCCCCGCGATATCCAGCTTGTATGAAAACGCATCCGCTCCTTGAGCTTTTGCCCCAGCGATTTTACTTAAGGATAGGTTGGAAAGATCGGCCTTTTCCATTAAATGCTGCAATTCCTCATGTTTCCCCTGCGGTAATTCTTCTGTATCTATTACCACATTCAAATCGAGGTTGGCCATTCCCCCGCCACAGCTAAATTGGATGAGCATGTCCGTTTTTGCCTCCCGTTCGTTTCTATTTACCTACTCAGGCAGCCCAACAGTTTTAAATGCGTCTTCAATCGTTTTTATCGCTGTATGAGGCACTGTTCCGCCATCAGCAAGCTTTTGGGCAGCCTTGATGACAACTTGGACGAATTGATTGAAATTCGCTGTCGCAAATAAATTCTGCATCGCATCGAACCAGATCAAGGCTGCTTTGTCCGTTCCAATCTCCATCGAGACAAGATAGAAGGCCTTGTTTGGTATCCCGCTGTTGATGTGGACACCATGATTATCGCGCTCGCCTTTATAAAAATTCCTCATATGATCCGGCTGCAAATCCTTACCCATCAACTTATTATTGAATGCCGTACCTGGTGCTTTCATCGAACGGAGCGCCTGTCCCTTCAGTGTGGGTCCCATTATATCGGCACCAATCAGCCAATCGGCATCTGCCGCCGTTTGCTTCAAATGATATTGCTTTATGGTAACACCGAACACATCTGAAAGATGTTCATTCAAGGCCCCTGACTGACCTTCATACTCCAATCCGCTCGTGAACTGCGTTACCCCATGTGTAAGCTCGTGACCAATGACATCGAGTGAATCGGCAAAATTGCTAAAGATGATTCCATCGCCATCACCAAATACCATTTCATCGCCATCCCAGTAGGCATTCGTGAATTTATTCCCATAATGAACGTTCAGAATGAGATCAAGGCCCTCGTTATCCATGGAATTGCGGTGCAGGACATCCTTGAAATAATCACGGACGACTCCACTATAATCGTATGCTTGGTTAACCACATGGTCACCGCCTGACCGGTCCCCTTCTTTCCTTGCCTCATTCACCCTCAGCTTCGTTCCGCCCTTGCAATCATATACATGCCGTGCCGACTCACCATGCCGGCCCGAACCAGCATCGGTTAAAGCGGTGACACCTTTGATATCAAATTCCTTAAAGATTCTGCGCCTGCGCATTTGCCGGCTTTTCGCTAAACTGACCCGTGCCGCTTCCACATCATTCAGGGCCATATTCTCTAAAATATAGTTAGGTACTATGAAACACTGGCACACCGATTTTGAACAACCTTTTTTGTGCATACTAGACACTCCTTCATGATTTTTTTAAAACGATATCCGTTTCTTTTTGAAGAGTGCAGCTTTTCTTAACGCGCCCAGCCTTCAACATCATTCCTTTAAGGTTAAGCCTTATTGTCCGGGTGCTCGCTTCAAGTGCAGCACATGTCTACAGATTACTTTCGCCACGCTTATGTCATATCCCTCCCTTTCCAACTCGGCAATTCCAGGTAAAATATGAGTCTCCTATTATTCTTTCCTGCTGCACCACCCTTAGCGACATATAAAAAAGCCTCAATTCCTAAAAAAGGAATTGAGGCCCTCACTGACTCTTTTCACCTGAGCAGAAAGACTTCAATCAGCTCTTCCTGCCATTCATGTATGTTTAAATGATGCGAGTCGTAACGATACCCGTGATTTGCTTGATTTTTTCCTCCAAACCAGGAATGAGGTCGCCACTCACTTCACCGTCAAGGTCGATCATCGTATACGCATAGCCGCCTCGGCTTCTGTTAACCATGTCAGCTATATTCAAATGCAAGCTTGAAACAGCCAATGTGATTTGCCCGACCATATTAGGAACATTCTCGTGGAATACTGCCACACGTCTCTTACCTGTATAAGGAAGGGATGTATTAGGAAAATTCACGGAGTTTTTAATGTTCCCTGTTTCTAAAAAGCTCTTCACCTGACGAGCGGCCATAATGGCACAGTTTTCCTCCGATTCTTGCGTAGAAGCGCCAAGATGGGGGATCGGCACGACGTTTTTCATGTTCAGCACATTTTCATTCGGGAAGTCTGTAATGAACTGACCGACTTGTCCTCCTTCAAGAGCCGCTTGCATATCGGTTTCATTCACAAGCTCACCGCGTGAGAAGTTCAAAATATGAACGCCCGGCTTCATGATGCTAAATGTATCCTGGTTGAACATTCCTCTTGTATCATCAGTCAATGGAACATGTACAGTTATGTAATCTGATTCAGCATACAACTGTTCAAGCGTCATCGCGCGCTGTACATTGCGGGATAGATTCCAGGCTGTATCGACAGATATGAACGGGTCAAACCCGATGACATCCATGTCCAAATCAAGTGCATCATTCGCTACAAGCGCACCGATCGCTCCCAAGCCGATGACACCTAGCGTCTTACCTTTGATTTCTTTACCGACAAATTGCTTCTTTCCTGCTTCTACAAGCTTTGGAATTTGTTCTCCTTCACCATCCAGCGTCTTTGTCCAGGCAACACCGGCAAAGAGATTACGAGATGAGGCCATCAATGATGTCAATACCATTTCTTTTACTGCGTTGGCATTCGCACCAGGAGTATTGAAAACAACAATCCCTTGGTCCGTGCATTTGTCGACCGGAATATTATTGACTCCCGCCCCTGCCCTTGCGATTGCTTTCAAATCGGCACCCAATTCCATTGCATGCATATTAAAGCTGCGAACAACGATGGCATCAGGGTTTTCACTGTCATTATCAATCGTAAAGCCATCTTTATTGAATACATTTAACCCGCTTTGTGCAATATTATTTAACGTTTTGATCGTTTTCGCTTTTTCTAAAGTGATTGTACTCATGTCGTTTGCTCCTCTTTTCAATTATGATAGTTTTGATGATAACAAGATTTCAAGCCTAACTGCTATCCAAGTTCATGAAAATCTGTATTCCTTTAGACTTCACTATTGTCTGATAATAAACAGAAAGAGGCAAGGGATATAATCCCTTACCTCTGCCCAGGCGAACGGCTACGACACTATGTGTTCCCTCACGGTTATCCGTGTTTCGCCAGTTGCACATAGTCTTTTCATTTATTTTATTTTATCAAATTATTCAGCAATCTTCAATTTAAAGTTTATTTTTTTTCATTCCATTCATTTGAATTTTGTAAAACATGCCAAGAAGGGCGGCACTTATGAAAAGGACCCAGTGTTGGAATCACCGGGTCCTTTCATTAATCGATTTTATTGGTGTGCACTGCTAGAATGAACGACCACTTCATTGCTGCGGCCTAACCACGATATAATCCAATTCATAAAACCCTTCTTCCTTCATGAATGTGATCGTGTTTGTGCCTTTTTTCAATGGCACTTCCAATTTGGTTGCCATGAAGCGTCCCCAATTACGTGTATTTTGGTATTTCAATACGTGTGTTTTACCGTTGACGATGATTTTTCCCGTGGAGGGATCAAGTCCATTGGCAAACCAAATATCGACGTTATATTTACCTGTTTTAGGAACATCGACAGAATTGAAGTTCACACGGCTGTCGGCAAAATCCATCCCCCCTACATAGCTCCCTTCCGAGGCATTGGGTTCGTTCGTCCTTATCGATGCATGAGAAAGTTCAGCTTTCTCCGCTTCATATTTTGCAGCACCCGTATCCGTCAATTTCTCGGTCACTTCAGGGAAATAGGTGATGCGCAGGTTCTGTGCTCCATAAGGCACAAGCGTAATGTTTTCAGTCGGTTCCTTAGAGAAAATCGGTCCTACAGGCGGCTCTGCGGCTTCCACATTATTGGGGGATTTGCCCCATGTCGGAATTTTTTTACCTTTCGCCACCAACTTAACAGGGGTCGTCGCTTGTTTGAATGGATTCTTTGGCATCGGCCCTGTAACCACATCAATGGATTTCTCGGGATGCTCGCGATCAATGAGCAAGCCGTAATTCCATGAGTTATCAGCTTTCACCGTATACTCATTAAAGCCTAAAGCAGATGCATCGAAACCTGGCGTTGGGGCAATCGGCTTGTCTTTAACCTGCCAATTTTCCTTCATTTTCAGGGAATACACGAGCGGACCGCGTTCAATTCCGATCGAATTATTGATCCATGTTGTTGTTTTTAATTTCATCGGTACTTGCAGAACCACTTTATCACCGCTCTGCCACTTTCTATCGATACTTACATACTCACCCGCTTTTATACCTTTAACAGGCTCTCCGTTCACCGTTATGCTAGGCTGCACCGACCACGCGGGAATGCGTAGCTTGAGTGGGAACTTCACCGTTCTTGAGGTGTTGATGTTAAATTTGATTTTATCTTCAAAAGGATAATTGGTACTCTCCTTGATGGTAATGTCCGCTTTTTTCAGTCTTACAGATACCTGGCTCGGTCCATACGCAATGACTCCAATGCCCCCATCTGCAGATGCTGCCCACATATTCTTCACGAAGTATGGCCATCCCATGTGCATATTGAAGCGGCAGCAAGGATAACCCGAAGTCGGCGAAGGCATCATGCCATTGGAATAGTTTTGCTTAAATCCATGATCTGCATGGTTGCTCTCCACTTGATTGGGCAGTGAATAATATTGATGGTTCTTGATTTCCTTATCCATCGCGCCTGGAAGGGAATTGAAAGTTATTTTTTCCAGGTCATCACCAATTTGCGGATCGCCAAGGATCATCGCCGCTTCCTCGTTACTTTGCATCCGCTCTGTAATCGCACAAAGCTCCACTCCCTGTGTGGAAGAAGTTCCAGCTAGCATTTCCGTACCTGAGGTCATGCCGGTAATCTGATTATGATTATCTAAATTTTTGACTCCGGCATTGAAAGCCTTCCGATCGCTTTTGGAATGTGATCGTTGATAGTAAATGGAAGGCATTTTAATGGCTTCATTCACATTGACCGAATGGATCGGCTGAAAATCGCTGCCAAAGTCTTGAAATTCATTTTTGCTGAATATGTCCGCAATCGGGTAGGCCTGCCCTGCAAGCGTATCCGTCAGCTTCAGCAGGAATGCCTCATTCGTTCGGTTATAAAGCCATAGGACGGTATCGATATTATCTCCAACCCGGATTTTGCCCCAATCCTTTAGGGGCTGTGCCGGCAAATTGGCGGCTTGATACTTGAAATAGTTCGTCATGAATGGAAGGACGCGCTTATCTCCTGACGCTTCGTAATAATCCTTCATCGCATATAGAGCAACCATGCGCGGCCACCAATCATCATTGGATTCAGGACCGAACGATCCGTCCTTCCGCTGACTCGCCAAAATGGCGTTGATCCACTTTTGCGAGGTGGCAATCAGTTCCTGGTCATTCAACGTATAAGCAAGTGGAACCAAGCCTTTCAAATAATAAACAGGCCGCTCCCAATCGGATTCCGGGGCACTGCCGCCAAGCCATGCTGCATTCGTTCCCAATTCACCATACAAATCCTCTGCATGGCCGGTAGCTCCATCACGCTGAAGCTCAAGCTGCTCGAGCAGCCAGCCTTTGGCCTGCACCGAACCTAGGGGCAGCGGGGTAAATGGCGTCTCAATGAGCGGTTTTTTGTTGGAGACCGGTTTTTTGTAGGTTCTTTCCTGTACGACATATGCGCTGGCAATGAAGTTATCAAAAGACACTTCGGCTTGGTCAGCTTGCAATCCGACTCCACCTTTAACGTTAAGCGCCCTGCCTTTATCGCTATATTCGATCACCGGAGTGACTGTATCGTTCACGTAGACCTTAATCGTATTTTTGCTTGTTACAACTTTCAGATGATAAGGCTTATTCGCTTCGATGCGATCAAACGCCTTCGTTGACTGCAGTACCAATCGCTTATTATGTTTCCATTCATTAAGCGTAACGTTGCCATCCCCTCCGATTGCTGCATAAAAGCCGTTTGCTTTGGCATCTCCAGGGTACACTTTCTTCAACCCGAATAACAGACCGGCATCTCCCTTTTCTGTATCGGCAGGTATTTTCAGGTTAACCTCCAAAGTCATATCATCGAACACCTTATCCTTAGCAATGATCTTATTGTTTTCATCCTTATTTACCCTTAAGGATCCTGAGGATAGCTGCCAGCTTCCATTCAAGATATTCCAAGAATGGATGGCCTGATTTGGAGCATTGTCGAACTTATCCAGGAATAGGCTGCTGCCGTCCGGGACACTTGCCTTGACGTTATCGAAGAAAGGCTCGGAGTTGTAACTCCTAATGCCGATACTGCCATCTTTGTATGTGCTGTCGGTTTGTTCAAGCACCAGGTCACCATTCAAGTAGACTTGGATTTTGCTGCCAACGGCTATCACTTTTACCTGATAGGAGGTTTTTGGTTCAATTGTAACCGCCGTCCGTTTCAATTCGGTAAAATTATTGTCCATACGACCGAGAAACACGGAACCGGATCCGTTTGCCGATATGCCCGCATAGTAGCCCTTGACATTATCAACGCCGGGCACGGCACCGTTAACCCGGAATAATACCCCGGCATCTCCATTGTGATCCGCGAGGCTGATATCGGTCTCAACCGTAACATCTTGAACGGATGTCTGATTGGCGATGGCCTTATATCCCGCACCCTTACTGACAGTCAGCTTGCCTGAATCGATAGACCATGGACCCTCGATTACATTCCATTTATCATTAATTATCGTTTTATCGAAATGATCCGCGAAATAATCGGGTATTTCATGTTTTTTCGGTATGGCCGCTTGCGTCGAAAAGGGGAACGCACACGATATGAATAAAGTCAGAATAAGAAGCTGAACGATCGTTAATTTTCCTTTCAATGATTCCACCTCACTATGAATGTAATAATATTCAACTCTTTCACTTTTATCGACATAGCTTAGCCCCCTCCGCTTATGTAGATTTTCCTCATATCGCTCACCTCCTTTGTTAGAGTTGGGCCATTCACTTCCCTGCGAGACGTTCGATCTTCTCTGCCAGCTCAAGCTGATCGACAAGGTGGAAGGTATCAACAACATAACCGTCTTTATCAATCAAGAACATGGTGGGGAGCGAATGCAGCTCGTAAAGATCGGCCGCGTGTTTATGCTCATCTAGCAAAATAGGGTATTTTAGTTCATTTTCCGTAACGAAAGCTTTAATATTTTCGGGCTGTTCCTCCGTTGTCACATTAATTCCATAGAAATCGATCTGGTCCTTATACTGCTCATGAAGCTTCTTAAGCTCCACAGCTTCGACCGAGCAGGCATCACACCAGCTCGCCCAAAAATTCAAGACGACCGGTTTTTTTCCTTTTCCTCCGATTGACACATACTCGGAGCCATCCCATGCTTTCAGTGTAAATGAGGGTGCTTTGACATTTGTTGATTTTCTTTTTTGTCCGGAATTGGCCCGATTCACGATTTTTTCCAAGCCCTCGGCATCTAAACCATGAGACTCGCCTACTTCTGCCTTGGTGGCTGTCAAATTATTTACAGCCTGGAAGCCAGCAAAGCATGCAACGAGTAAGAGAGCAATATATAGCCATACGTTTTTCTTCATAAAAAACCTTCCTTCGCCCGCTAATAATGGCAGTGCAATCAATTACATCCATCATAAATGGTTACCTTCTGTAAGTATTTACAATAAACATAGAATTTTTATGATTTTCCGCATAAAAAAAGCCCATGTTTGGCTGTGTAAACGAAAGAGGAGGAACGCTTGACGCGACTATCATTTTCAGCACCCCCTACTTGTTCGGTAAGGGGTGCGAAGGTTCGACATTTCCTATCTAATAGAATGAACGAGGCTTGCACTCAACTTCTTCCACCTTTACGGATGATCTAGTTGTTTGCGAAAAGGGTTCACTATGAAGCTCTTATTTTACCTGGTTTACTGCTTTTCCTCGCATCTCGGCTTCGCTTCCATACGGTAAGCCGGCTGGATGGCGTCTAGCCATTACCATCTTTCGCTACAATTGGCTTTGCTTCTCTTCCTCATGCTTTTCTTTTGCCCCGCCGCCGATTTCACAAATGTAGAACGCTGGCACAAGGCCTGTTTTCACTGTATAATTTTCAGCCACGTTTTCTTTGAACATATCGATGGCTCCTTCTTTTACAAGGCTGACGGTGCATCCGCCGAATCCCGCACCTGTCATGCACGTACCGATGCAGCCGTCAATTTTTGACGCTTCCTCAAAAATGGTGTCAAGCTCGATACCTGTTACTTCATATAAATCCCGGAGCGACTCATGCGATGCTATCATCAATTCACCAAACTCTTTTAAATCATTTGCTTCAAGTACCTTCATGGCTGCTAAAACTCGTTCATTCTCCGTAATTACATGTTCTACCCTCCGGCCAATAACATGATCTTTTATCACATGCCTGACCTTTTCCCATTCATCAGAGCGAAGATCGCCTAAAGCCTGCACATGCGGCATTACTTTTTTTATCATTTCCAGACCTTGTTCGCACTCGCTACGGCGTTCGTTATATTTTGAATCGGCCAGTCCCCGCCGTTTATTCGTGTTGGTGATGATAATCTTATATCCGTCGCAATTAACCGGGATATAACGGTATTCAAGTGTATCGCACTTTAAAGCCAATGCTTGGCCTTCTTTCCCCATGCCAACAGCAAATTGGTCCATGATTCCACAGTTTACCCCGACAAAATTGTTTTCGGCGCGCTGTGCCAATTTTACTAACTCGATCATCCGAATATTAAAGCCTGCCAATTTGCTTAATGCAAGTCCAGTCACCAATTCAATCGATGCAGACGAAGAGAGGCCGGCTCCGTTGGGAATATTGCCATGATATAGAATGTCGGCACCATGGTAGTGCTTGGAACTTTCCGTACCGGCTAACTGGATCAATTCATGTAATACACCTTTTGGATAGTTCGCCCAATCATCTTCTTTTTTATAAACCAGCTCATGAACGCCGCACTCCAGCTGCATTTCAAAATTCGTCGAGCGAAAGCGGTATACGCCATCGTCACGCCTGGATACAGCCGCCCATGTTCCGAACGTCAAGGCGGCCGGAAGGACGTAGCCACCGTTATAATCGGTATGCTCCCCAATGAAATTGACCCGGCCCGGAGCAAAAAAAGTCCGGACATCTGCCTCGTAGCCAAAACTTTCAGCAAACTTTCCTCTTAATTCTTTTGCATCCATAATTCATAACCTACCTTCCATCCATTGTTGTTAGAGTGTTTTTAAAAAGTTTGAAAAAGCATGCTTTCCTTCTTCCGTTCGTTTAAATACACCGGCATGCTCAAGAATCTTTTGAAACCTGTGACCTACCTCGATTTCCAATATTCCCATGACATTTCCCGTCGTGATGTTGTCATATTTCTGTTGGATTTCCTTGTACCAATCCCAGTGCTTGAGGAGCGTGTCTTCCCATTCGGTCCGTTTGGCCGGGGTGATTAAGCGCTCGCCTAATTGTTCCAGCTCCAAAGCCAAGCGCCCCGGCAAAACGGCAAGGCCCATTACTTCAATTAATCCGATATTTTCCCTTTTAATATGATGGAGCTCGCGATACGGGTGGAAAATACCATCGGCATGTTCTGCGGATGTCCGATTATTTCTTAGGACTATGTCCATTTCATATAAATCTCCGCGTCGTCTCGCGATCGGCGTGACCGTGTTATGGGGCGTTTCGCCGGTATAGGCCAAAATGTCAACGGAAATGTCGCTGTATTCCTGCCACTTCCGCCAAATATGCTCCGAAACATCCGCCACATCCCCTTTGCTGCCACAGACCCTTATAACCGACATCGGCCACTTGACGATTCCCATTGTTACGAAAGGATGGCTCGATGGCCGTAGCGTTTCCTCGATTTCCGCTTTTTCGATGGCAAATACATAACTCCCGCCCTGAAAATGATCATGCGCTAATATGGAGCCGCCCACGATCGGCAGGTCTGCGTTCGAGCCAATAAAATAATGGGGGAACTTTTCCGTGAAATCCAAGAGGCGGTCGAACGTCGCCCGCGTGATCTGCATCGGGATATGCTGTTTTCTTAATACGATGCAATGCTCGTTATAATAAACGTAAGGAGAGTATTGTATATACCAATCCTCACCATTCAATGATATCGGAATGATCCTATGTGTCGCCCGCGCAGGATGGCGCAGTGTTCCACGATATCCCTCATTTTCAATGCATAAAGGACACGTTGGATACGCTGTTTCCTGGGAATCCTTCATTAAGGAGATTTCTTTCGGAACTTTTTCCGGTTTGGCCAGGTTTATTGTCAAATCCATCTCTCCGTATGAAGTCGCCGCCTTCCACTGCTTATTTCTTGCAATTCGATCGGCACGGATATAATTCGACGCCACCGACCTTTCATAAAAGCGGCCAGTCGCCTGTTCCGGACTTTGTTCGTAATTTAGAAAAAAGGTGCGTATTTCTTCAGAAGGTCGCGCCAACATGCAATTCATTACTTCCGTATCGAAAATATCACGCTCGATCGATGTATTTGCGTTGAGCTCTCCATGCTCGTAAGCCCAATCGATGATTCGATCCAGCATGACATCGAGGGAGGTGGTTGGTGATCTTGCTGCACTTTCCTCCCATTCACTAATGCGCAATAAGGAAAGAATCCGATTGCGCACATATATTTCATCTTCTTTTGCAAACAACCCACTGTTCTTCCCGTATTCCAGTAAACTTTGAATGTCCGGATAGATATTCACAGGCCACACCCCTGTTTTCCATAACTGTAAATTCCTCTAAAATCACCGCTCGAATAATTGCCGTGATTTAAGGATCGACACATTTCAAATATCCCCCGATGAGGTGACTCGGCCTTGTTCTGCACTGGCACATTTCCTTCCTAACACATGATACCTCGCCAGGTTTCTGAAGAGTCTCCCTTCACCAGTGATTCGAAATGCTGACTAATTTATTCAACCCCATGCGGTTTCACATGGGGCGTCTATCTAACTCTTATTGAATATCCTGAACAGTGAAGTAATCAAAATTCGCCTTCACATTTTTCCCGCTGACAGGACTTGCTGCATAGATGCCGATTTTCACATTCTTCAGCTTGGCAGTAATCGGATCTGCCGCTTTCTCCCATTTCCCATTCACCCAATAATAGGTGGAGTAGACATCGCCAACTCTTTTAATCTTCAGGAATAATGTATCATCACCAGGGTGTGATGCCGGATTTTGGGCTTTGCTGTATTTCATCGCTTCTTCTTTTGCCGTTTCCAGTTTCAATCCATTGTCCCAGACATGACCAAGCCTCACGTAATTATCCTGATCCTGCCACACATAAAGACCTGCTTGTTCATGGTTATCCCTGTTTGCTGCATGAACTTTCGTCGTTATCTCAAAGTCGCCTGCTGGAGCCTTCTGCAGGAAGAGGTTACTAAGTGTATTGCTTTCCTGAAATGAATCACCAGCTTGGGCAGTGATCGTTAGGTGACTTGGATTTTCCTTCAAGCTCCAATTAGGCAGGCTTTCGTTGAACACCGACCACTTTTTATCCAGCACTTCACCATCAAATTGGTCCACTTTCGCTTTTTTGGCAATCGGTGAGTTCACCTCGTATTTAAAGCTTTGGATATCCTTTTTCAACTGATCTACCGCCTTAAAGAATTCCTCAGATGTAGATTTTTTATTGTCATAGACCGCCTCGGCATTTTTTATCGATTTCTTCAGGAAAAAGATTGCCGTATTCGGATAGGTTCCAGGCGTGCTGCCCATTTTTGCGCTATTCAATACCGCTTTCGTTTTATCTATTTCTTCCTTTAATACGTATTTTGGTGAAGCGGATTTTATTAGCGACTGATTTGCCGCAGCCACTCTTTTTGCATCCATTTTCGTCACTTTTCGGTCATATGTGAGCAACCCGTTAAGCTCACCTTCAACATCCGTTGTTTGCGTATAAACAGCCCCGCTTAACCCGTTGCCATGAATATATCCTTTTAATGATTCGATATACTCGATGTACGTATCCGTAATTTCTTCCTTATTGGATTGCTTCGCATAGCTCCAGCCACTTGTACCCCATTCATGGCCTGGTGCATCCAATCCTAAACCGCCATACTCACCAATGACCGCAATTCTATCTTCCTCGACATTCGGTGACCTTGGGTTCGGATAGGTGTGCCAATCGATGACATCCCCGACAGGATAATCCGTCCAGCCGCTTGCATTGGTTACGACACGTGTAGGATCAAGCCCTTTTACCCAATTCGTTAAACGCACCGTGTCATATTGTCCCCATCCTTCGTTGAAGACGGTCCATTGCACAATGGAAGGGTGGTTGTACTTTTCTTGAATCATTTCCTTGAATTCTTTTTCATATTGCTTCCTTTCATCTGCAGTAGCCTTTCCTCCAGCTGATGAGCCTTCTAGACTCGGCATATCCTGCCAAACGATCATGCCCATTTTGTCTGCCCAGTAATACCAGCGGGCTGGCTCCACTTTAATGTGTTTTCGGATCATATTGAAACCAAGGTCCTTTGTCTTGCGAATGTCGAATTTCAATGCCTCATCTGTTGGGGCTGTATAGTTACCATCTGGCCAGTATCCTTGATCCAATGGCCCCATCTGGAATATAAATTCCCCATTGATTAACGGACGCAGCTTACCATCTACCTTGCCAATGGTAATTTCCCGCATCCCGAAATAACTTTTTACTGTATCAACAGTTTTGCCATTCTTTTTTAAACGCACTTCCAAGTCATATAAAAACGGATCCTTTGTTGTCCAAAGGCGTGCATTGGGAACAGGAACGGCAATATCCTTGCCTACCTTGCCCGTTACTGTGCTCACTTTTTTGCCTTTTTTATAGACGATGGCCTCTACGGTTTCGTTTTTCACTCCGGCTGCGTTTACTTTTAATTTCAGTTGTTCGGAATCTATATCAGGTGTCGTTTTCAACGAAGCTATATTGGCCTTTGGTACGGGCTCGATCCATACCGTTTGCCAAATACCTGATGCTGGTGTATACCAAATCCCCTCTGGCACACGCGTTTGTTTACCTCTCGCCTGTCCGCCGCCAGTTGGATCATGCACTTCCAGGATCAGTTCATTTTTTCCCTTCACCAAATACTTTGTAATATCATAGCTGAAAGCATCATACCCGCCTGTGTGGGTCCCTACCTTTTCCCCATTCACATATAAGGTGGATTTCCAATCGACTGCTCCGAAATTCAATTTAATATGATCGCCCTTCCATTTATCCGGTAAGGTGAAATCACGTTTATACCACATATGTTCTTCCATTCTCTCGACATCGGATAAAGCTGATTCGACTGGGAAAGGCACGAGGATTTTCTCTTTTAATTTTTTCCCTGTCGGCAGCGAATCTCCTTCAGCGGCACTTTGGAATTCCCATTCGCCGTTCAAATTCAGCCAATCTTTCCTGGCCAATTGGGGTCTTGGATATTCTGGCAGCACGTTCTCCTTATTGACCTTATCTGCCCATTTTGTTTCAATGTTGAATTGTGAATGATTTTCCACCCTATTCAAAAAGGCTGGAACATCCTTCCCACCCGAGCGCAAGGCACCTTTTCCATCATAGGTGATCAGGACTTGATTGCCTGTCCGTTCGTAAATAGGCTGTTTAGTGTGAATGACGACAGTAGACTTACTATCCTGTTTAAAAGCGACATCCTCAATTTCCCAATCTCTTCCGTTCAATTTGACAGCGACATGATCTTTAAGATTTCGAGGCAATTTATCTAATGGGTTTGCAAATGTCAGCTCGACTTGTTTGCCATCTTCAAGGACTTGTGCAGATTGAACCGTCCCGTCCATTTCATAGTCTTCAGGCAAATAAAAGGCACTGCTAGGGATGATCTGTTTTGCCACACTGTCGCTCGACCATAATAGTTTTAAATTCGCTCCGCCCTCATGTTCGAAATATTCAACTTTTATGTCGTATTCCTTGCCTGCTTCTAACGCAATCTCCTTGCTTTTTTGTTCAATGTCCCATTTATCTTCCCAAAAATCGATGGCGAGTTTTCCGTCAATCCATAATCTGAACCCGTTGTCGCCTTTCATATAAAACGTGTAATCCTCCGAATGCTCAGGGATCATTTTCCCAGTCCATCTCACGGCTGCGGCATCACTTTGCCCCGTGAATTGCTGGAGTGCTGGATTAAGGTCCGAGAAGTCGATATTGTAATCCATTATTGTCGTTTTCAATTGATTGAAATCGAATACTCCGGCTTTGGTTGAAGTATAATACTCCCCTTTCAGCCCGTGGTTCCCATCATCAGCATCCCCGGCTGCTGAAGCAGGTGACCCACTAAGGCCGCCGATCACGATAGAACTAACGAATAAACAACCCATCAATGTCTTCTTCATAATGAAATGTTTCCCTCCCCTAAGTACGTTCATTGCCAAAACATTATGTTACCGCTTCCAAATCCATAATCCGAAACACCACTCAACTAATGCATCGATATCTACTCCTTTCCCTTACTACTTTACCAAGCCTTCAAGAAAAATTATTTGTAAAAAGCAGTTACATTTTACACTTTTCAGATAATTGTTTTTTCTCCATCCGCCTGAACACATCGGGGGTCCCATATCGTTATCCAACAGATAGGTCGGTGTCACCAATGTGGATGACATGTGCTAGGTCCATTGGCAGCATCGGTTAATAACGCAGCGAAGGCCGGCCATTTCTCTCGATTGGAACGACAAGCAAAGAAGCCCCAATGATAGAGCATTGGGACTTCCTGAACGATGCTGATTCGAACACCTACTTGTATTCACTTGAAACTGACTGTGATGGAGACTGGACTTTTACATGGCTAGGTACTTTCTTGAGTCGAATGACTTTCCTTTTCCTTCTTTTCATGACGATGAGCCGTTGGAGGAGAATGAATACAAACAGTAAAAACCCGACTGCAATTTTTGTCCACCACGAGCTGAGTGTACCTTGAAACATAATGATCGTCTGAATGATCCCCATGCTCATTACACCCAGTGTCGGACCGATTAAATAGCCAAACCCCCCGGTTAAAAGGATTCCGCCAATGACACAGGCTGCAATCGCATCCATTTCCATCCCCAATAAATGGAGACCATATCCCGATAACATATATAAGGTAAATACCACGCCGCCCAAAGCCGAGCAAAACCCTGAAAAAACATAGACCAGGATGGTTGTTCGTTTAACAGGCAAGCCCATTAACGCAGCTGATTTGACATTGCCGCCAATGGCATATACATTGCGGCCAAACCTCGTCCATTTGGCGATATAAACTGCAAAAGCCACAACCATGATGGCAACGACCGCCCCTATTGAAATGTAATGATCGCCAATCAAATAGACCTTCGCTTGCGAAATGGCACTATACGTATCATTGGTGATGACGATGCTATCCGTGCTGATGAGGAAGCTTGCACCTCTTGCCAGGAACATCCCCGCTAGTGTGACGATCCAGGGATGGAGATCGAAACGATAAATGAAATAGCCTTGGAAGGCACCGAAGGCGATTCCAATCAGTAACGAAAGGGCCATCACCAGATACCCATTGACGCCTGCTTCCAGCAACGAGGCAGAAACCATGCTGATGAAGGCAACCAAGGCCCCGACGGATAGGTCGATCCCGCCAGTAATGATGACGAAGGCCAGACCGGTAGCTACAATGATTAAGTATGCATTATCA
>NZ_PHNG01000692.1:0-23012 GCF_002803435.1 Bacillus sp. mrc49
GTACCTGAATTTACAGGTGCGAATACTTCAAGCTTCTTGCCTTCGAAGGCTGCATAGAGGTTATACCCGACAAGCTCACCCATTTGCCATGCGTTTTGTGCAGTTGGCGCGTATGGACGTCCGCCTTCTGGAGGGAAAGCAAGGGCGCTGTCACCGACAACGAATACATCCTTATGTGATGTCGATTGCAGGTATTCATTAACGGCTGCTTTGCCGCGATCGACTTCAAGACCTGATTCGCCGACGATAGGAAGAGCCGCAACCCCGCCTGTCCAAACAAGCGTATTGGCCGTGATCGTTTGTCCATCCTTCAATTCGATTTGGTTGCCTTTGACACCCGTTACAGGCAGACCTGTCAAGAATTCGACGCCGCGCGCTTCCAAGGAAGACATGGCCCGGTCGATTAGCGGATCAGGCAGCACAGGAAGGATTTTTGGACCAGCTTCAACCAGCTTGACTTTCAAATCCTTGAAGTCCACGCCGAATTTCTTGGCGATTTTAGGGAAATGATCGACGATTTCACCAATCAGCTCGACGCCAGTCAAGCCGCCGCCGCCAATTACGATGGTCGCATCGGCTTCATTTTTCGTTTGGGCATATTCACGAATGCGATCTTCGATATGCTTGTAAATTTGGTTCGCATCTTTCACCGATTTCAAGACCATGCTGTTTTCTTCAAGACCTGGAATGCCGAAGAATCCTGTTTGGCTTCCTAGTGCCACGACAAGGGCATCATAGGATAAAGTGGAGCCGTTGGAAAGCTTCACTTCTTTTTTATCAACGGAGAAAGACTCCACTTTTGCAATGGCAAGGTCGATATCTTTCCCTTTGAAAAGTTTTTCCAAAGGAATCGAAACAGCTTGTTCAGAAATCGAACCTCCGGCAAGACGGTGCAACTCAGTGATGATTTGGTGGGTTGGAAATTGGTTCACCACGGTAACCTGCACTTGATCCTTCTTGTAATATTCACGTACGGATAACGCAGATAGTAATCCAGCGTATCCGGCACCTAAGATGACGATTTGTTTTGACATAGTTAATCCCCGTCCTTATTGATTGAAAGTTTTAGACATTATTTTTGGTTTTTACGTTCTGATGAGACTTCCAGGAACGCTTGCGCGAAACGGAAAAGCTTTTGTGCCTCAGGGTCTTTCATCATTCTTAATAGGCCAAAAAGACCGATTACATCATGATTTGCTTCTGCACGATCCTTCGCTTCGATTGCAGTGGCCGCAAGACCTTTCACGGAATCGACCACAGGTGTCGCGATTTCCGAAATGGCACTGACGGTATCGTTTTTCAGGACATCATCCGTTGCCACCGATTGAGCGAAATCATAAGACTTTGTTAAAATATTCACTAATTCAGTCAGTTTTGGAAGCTGATCGACTAAAGTATTGAGTGACTCCTGAACCTCGGGCTTTAATAACTGATCCAGTACATCTTGACGTGCATTTAATTGTTCAGACTGTGATTGGGTAATCGTTTCTGACATATCCAATTCTCCTTTGCAATAAGCATTTTGTTGATTTGGTTAGAAAAACTTGTAAAATATTACACAAAGTGTTAAAGGTAATCCTTTAAAAATGTAATAAAAGCTATCCTATAGTATATCCCTTTCGCTCGATGAAAACAGCTTATTTTTTTAAAAAGATCTCCATAATATATTTTTTTCCTGTAAATTAGAATGGATATATCCTTCTATTTGGGTTGGATCATCTGCTAAATGGCCATTTTTCACTTATCGGATAGCGCCCGTCACCGCCGCCTTTTCCTGCATATTTCCACCTGGAAAAGCCATCCTAAACGATGGAGGTGAAAAATGTGACTGACTCAAATTCCAAGCATACGGAAGAGAATGATGATAAGAAGCAGAACAAACTGGTTGGCAGTATGGAGTATACAAAAGCACAAGTATTGGAAGGCATGAACGGGATTTCTGACGTGTACCTCAAAAACCTTGAGGAAGGCATGGGGGAAAATACGGAGGAATAATTAGGAAGGTGCGTACGTGGATCGTCTGACGAACGTCATTTATCCGAACAAGGTTACGGATGATCCGGAACCTTGTTCGGGTAGGACAGCCTTAATGGAAACCCATCAATTCCTTCACATGATTACAGTTTTCTTTGGTGGTGAGCATTTCCAAAAGCGTGAAAGCAACCCCGAATGCCGTGGAAGGATTATAGGAGGTGATGATGTTATCAGTGACGACAATCGGTTCATTGACGACAAGAGCCCCGAACTCCTTGAGCTGCTCCTGTCTGATACTGGTTGGATGATTGTAGGTAGTCGCTTTCCGCCCTTTCAAGATCCCGCTTTTTCCTAAAGGAAGTGCGCCTACACAAATCGATGCAATGATTTTCTTTTTATCATGAAAGTCTGTAATGACATCAAGAAACTTTGGATCATAGGCATCATCGTAAAAGCCTGCTTCTTCAAACCCCCCCGGAATGGCTAAAGCATCGAAGTCATCAAGGTTCACTTGATCGATGGTGAATTCGGGCTTCACGATGAAATTCCAGGTGCATGATAATTGCTCATGCAGTCCTACGGTAACAAGATCGGTGGAGCCGTCTCCCTCTAATTTATTCCAGCCCAATACATCCGTAAACACACTCGCTTCAACCGCTTCGAACCCGTTCGATAACAGCAGCAATACTTTTTTCATAGCAGCAACCCCCATACAATATATTTGTATTTATTATATAAAAAGTATATTCCTGATTACATATGATTCATTATGCATTCATTCCATTTCTCTTTATTTTATAATGGATTTGAAGGATTCCACTTAATAATGAAAAGTGATGGTGATTGATTTGGATCGAACGGATAAAAAAATACTATCCTTGCTAGAATCGAACGGGCGCATGGCAATGAAGGAGCTGGCCCAGAGGGTTTCTTTAACCGCCCCAGCCACTAAAGAGCGAGTAATTAAAATGGAAGAAAGCGGCGTAATCAAGGGATATAAAACGGAAATAGCCCTTGAAAAGCTTGATAGGGGCTTGACTGCGTTCGTTTTGTTTGAAACGGATCGGTGTAAGGATTTTTATGATTTTAGCTTGAGGCATCCGGATGTTCAGGAATGTCACCGGCTAGCCGGTCAATATAGTTATCTGGTTAAAATCAGTACATATTCCATGGAAACACTGGAAGGGTTTGTTGATGAGGCGATTAAATATGGAAAATCGTCGACACATTTGATATTTTCATCGACTGTTAAGGATATTTTCCCGCGAGAGTAAATATGACCTGAAGATAATGGGCAGGAAAAAAACCGCCCAATAGAGAATGTAGACAGTAACAAAAATCACATTTGAAAGTATCAACAAAAGGGAGTGGAGAATCGTGAGTTTTGTTTATGAGGAAGAAGAAATAATGGAATTCCTTTTACAGAACAAAAATGATTTTGAAGACTATCTTTTATCCCAAGCGGTAAATGTCAGGGAGAAGATCGAGGAAATCTTGCTGGTGGGTAATGTTGACCTTTTGAATAATGCCCATAAGCTCATCCGCTACATCGTGGAGCAGAATGAAGCCGATTTGATTACCTTTGCAGAACAAGAAGGGAAAACGTGGGCAACCCACTCCTTGACGCTTTCATTCAAGCTGGAATGGATCCAGGCCATCAGGAGGACACTTTGGACCTTCTTTTATAAGTACGAGCATACCAAAGATCTCGTAAGCGATTCGTACACCTTTTTTAATTTGGAAAAGGAAGTGAATGAAAAGGTCGATGTTTTTCTAAAATCCTTTTTCGTCAGTTATTCCGATTACAAAGACAAGTTGATTCTGGCGCAGCAAAACCTGGTGAAAAACCTATCCGTCCCGATCATTCCCGTTACTCCCACCACCTGTGTCCTTCCGTTAATCGGTACAATCGATGATTCACGAATCGGGATAATCGAGGAAAAAGTGCTGGTGGAAATAAGCAATTTAAGGTTACAGACCTTGATCTTGGACTTATCCGGTATCATCGAGATGGATGTTGAAATCATGAACCGCCTATTGAATATTCTTGATGGGACGGCCATGATGGGCTGTAAAACCGTAGTGACTGGATTACGCCCCGGGGTGGTTATCAAGATGGTTCGTGCAGGGGTGGAATTTGAAGATAAAGCAGAGACAAAGTTGACGCTGCAGCAAGCATTGAAGGACCATCTTGTAGTGAGCTGAATCGGAAGGTTTCCGGTGAAAACGGAATGGGAAAAGTCCCCATTGGCACAGGACGGGGACTCATGACTTCAGCAAGGAAAAGACATATGTATCATGAGGTATGCCGTATTGATAAATATAGCTCCTTAAAATACCCTCCTGGAGGAAGCCGTGCTTTACCAATAATTCGCATGATGGTTGATTTTCCAGGAAAACGACCGCGCCGATTCGGGTCAAAGCTAGATTGTTGAACCCGTATGCAATGATTTCCCTAAGCGCTTCCGAGGCAAATCCCATGCGCCAATGGGCTGGATCGATTTCATAGCCGATTTCAGTCCGTCTGTATTGCGGGCTATATGCATGAAAACCGATCGTCCCGATCAATTCGTTCGTATCATTTCGCTCAATCCCCCAACGGATGCACCGGTTTTCAAGGTATCCTTTCGCAAACGCAGCCACGATATCCTTCGCCTCCTGGACATTGAGCAATGAATCTTGACCATAGAAACGAGTGACCTCGTCATTCGATAAAAACCGGAAAAGAGCTTCAGCATCGCCTTCATGAATTTCCCGTAACCGTAACCTTTGTGTGTTCAGTACCGGAAACATATGACCCCTCCAAAATGTAGTTATGCTAAACATATTCGGTTCCTGCGAAAGGTTTTCCTTTATTATGAAGTTCCTTTTTTAGAGGTATTTTTGATGTTTATCGGACATGCTAACGAGAGTACGTACAAGATTAATCAAAAGTAAGTCGAGGGGGAGCTGCATCATGGGAAAAAAACATCGTAACCGCGTCAATGCACCGAAAAAAAATAACCATATTCCAGAAGAAGGCATCATTGCTGAACAGGAAGCACATGGTAAGGAATACACGGCGAATAAACGAAAGAACGGACCTGGCAACAATACCGATTGATTGGATCATCTCTTTACCGCTTTTGCCTAACCTCAGGCATGGCGGTATTTTTCATTCCTCGTACGTTTTTATGAGTATAGGATCATAATAAAAACGCAAAATATATAAAAACTCAAGAGGATGCTTATGACAAACGTAAATCTTAAATCTGGCCATACCTATATACTGGCGATCATTTCAACGGGCTTCATGTTACATGTATTGGCATTGCCGAATATCATAACGGCAGCCGGGAGGGACGCTTGGGTAAGTGTCCTATTTACTAGTATCCCCATTACAATTATTGGATTCATGATTTTTTATATGTGCCGCTCACTTAAACAGCAGTCTTTACTTTCCTTCCTGAAAGCTAACTATCCTGCTTATTTAGTGAAATGCTTTGCTGTCTGTTTAGGCCTTGTCATGTTCTCCGAGGCGTTTGTCGCCATGAAATATACATTATTTTGGGCAAAAGATAATTATGCATCAGAGGTACCCAATTATATTATTGTGATTTCTTTTTTACTTATCAGTTATTATGCATCATTCAAAGGAATGAAGACGATCGCCATCCTAGGTCCGTTTTTTTTCTTTATCGTTTGCTTACTTGGCGTCTTTATAGGTATTAGCAATATACCGAAGAAGGATTACACCCTATTACTCCCCATATTTGAGCAAGGGTACGAACCGTCTCTGAAAGGAACGATCTACGTACTCGCAGCATTTGGTGAAATTCTATACCTTGCCCTTCTTCAAGGATATTCCAAACAATCTTTAACAGGGAAAGGGTTGACCCTGACAATCTTATTCTTATTGATGCTGACACTCGGGCCGCTTACTGCAGCGATCGCTGAGTTTGGACCTATAGAAGCGGGACTGATGAACAATCCAGCCTATGAAGAATGGAAACTGCTAACGATCGGTAAATATATTACGCGTGTGGATTTCTTCTCGATTTTCCAATGGTTCGCCGGTGCTTTGATTCGTGTCAGTTTACTAATGTTCCTGACTAACGAATTATTAGGATTCGTCAAGAAAAAGTGGTCTTTATCCATCATATATATCGTATTGGTCATCGGTGCGCTCGTTAATTGGCAATCCGACAAGTTTGTTTCCTTCCTATATCAAATTTATTATCCAGCTGTATGTGTAGTTTTACTTTCATTCCTCTTCATGACGTTTCTTCTAGTAAAACTTAAAAGTAGGTGACTTCTATGAGAATGGCTAAGGAACATGACCATGCATTACTAACAAAAGAAGGAATATATCAGCTTTTTCAAGCCCATTCCGATGTTCATATGAGTAGCAAGGTTTTTAATCATGAGGATGTGGAAAGGCAGGAATTTTTATTGATATACGCCAGCGGTATGGTAGACAGTATGTTAATTTATGATTCAGTCTTACCGGCCGTGGATGGACTTATAAAAGAAGGGAAAACGATTGGGCTGCAAACTCTCGATCATTTACTCGCTATCGAGGAAATCAAGCCATCTTCCCGGGTTCGTGAGGAGCTTTCAATGGCTTTGTTTTCAGGTAATTTGCTTTTTTTTGACTGTCAAACGTCCCATATGCTTTCCATTAACGTAGCGAAAATGCCTCAAAGGTCCATTGATGAGTCGAATATGGAAGTATCCATACGAGGACCGCGAGATGGGTTCATAGAAAACAGTGAGGTGAATATGGCCCTTATTCGGAAACGCTTGAAGACTACGGCGTTAGCGAATCAGAGCTACACTTTGGGGGCTAGAAGCAATACGAATGTGAATCTCCTTTATTTGGAGGATGTAATCAACCCGGATGTTTTACGTAACATCCAACTGAAACTAAGTTCCCTGCAAATCGATATAGTTACAAGCAGCTATCAAATAGAAGAGCTTTTATATGATCAACATTTCTCCATATTTCCTTTGGTCGACTATTCAGGAAGACCCGATTATGTCGTACAATCCCTTAATCAAGGGCGATTTGCGATCTTAGTCGATGGAAGCCCAAGCTGTTTACTTGGACCGGTCAACCTGACCTACCTATTAAAGACTCCTGAGGATAATCAAGTGAGTTTTTTGTATGTGAGCGCTGAAAGGATACTGCGGATTTTCGCGTTGATCACGACTATTTTTTTACCGGGTTTCTGGACAGGCCTTACCTCATTTCAATTGGATCAACTGCCATTCCCATTGATGGCTACCGTTTCCGTCTCCAGGAATGGACTGCCCATCGCTGGACCTTTGGAATTATTTATCATGCTGGTTTTCTTTGAATTATTTAAAGAAGCGGGGGTTCGACTGCCTAAAGCAGTGGGACAAACCGTCGCTGTATTAGGGGGGCTGATCATAGGGGATGCAGCCATCCGGGCTGGTTTGACATCTCCTTCCACTCTCGTGATCGGGGCGATAACAGTTATTTCTGGCTATACGTTAGTCAATCAGAATTTAGCGGGAAATGTTCTGCTCATTCGATTTTTCATATTGGGGATATCCTCAATTCTGGGACTGTATGGGTTCTTTCTTGGTGTGTTTTTCATTTTTATTGCTCTCGCCAGTTTGGAGAGCTTTGGTCATCCTTATTTGGCGTCGCTTTATAAGCTGAATAAAGGGGATGTGTTGAAATCGTTTTTAAAAATTCCCTACAAATATATGAAGATCCGTAATCAAGCCTATTCCCCTACAGATTCCGATCGGAAAAAGGAGTAGATCCAGTGAAGAAAATGATGATTATCGTCTGTTTACTTTTAGTCCCGTTATCAGGATGCTGGGGGATAAAAGAGATTCAAAACCAAGTGTATATTACAGCCCTTGGAATTGATTTTCAAAAAGGAAAATACATTATTTATTTTCAATCTTTAAGTTTTTCCAGTATTGCCAAACAAGAGGGAAACGCGCTTTTGCCTGAGGCACCCCCCGTTTTGTTAGGGAAAGGGACGGGGGAGACGATCGATGAAGCGTTTGATGACATTCAGAAATCTTCTTTTATTCCGATGTATTTTGGGCAAATCAGTTCCCTATACTTCACCCCATCCTTTCTGGAAAATCATCTGGATGAATTTTTGGATTATGCAGGACGTACGGAATTGATAAGGTATAACACCTGGGTATATAGTGTGAAGCAAAACCTGCAGCAATCAATGATAGTGAATGGTTTTTTTAATAAATCCCCAATTTATACACTAGTGTTCAATCCAGAAGAAGTATTCAGGAATAACTCGTTTATCCCTTTCATTACCTATCAGAATCTGATTCAAAGGTATAGGGAGCCAGTTAGCTCGATTCTGATCCCTACCTTGCAAATTGATAGTACAACATGGAAAGAAGGCAATGGAACAAAGAAAATCGTGAAGATAGATGGCGGTTATTTTTTATCCGATAAAAAACTAACAGGCTGGGTGAAGGGAAATGACCTTAAGGGATTGGCTTGGCTCACTCATGGAGTAAAGAAGCTTTATTTATCTTCGGGTACTAAAAAAGTAGCCGTACAAATAGTACGTCCACGTTCTCAAATAGACGTCATAAAAGGTGAATTTCCTAAATATCGAATCACGTTGGACGTGCCGGTGACCATAGAGGAAAATTATCGCAATGTACCTGTGGAGGAAATAAAAAGAATTCTAGCCAAACAAGTGAAAGGGGAGGTAAACAATACGTTTAAGAAAGGTTTGGAGATGAACACGGATCCATATCATTTAGCTGAAAAAGCGTATCGCTTCAGTATGGGCAACTGGGATATGAACGAGCTTAATCAACTATCACCTGATTCGCTCGAGAAGATCAAGGTGAATATCATAATTGAACATACAAGGAACTATAAAAAGTGAAAACGGATGGATATGTCCCGACAATCCAGGAAATCGATGAGCATGCTAGGGGAAAGGGCAAAATCGCTATCATCGTTCTTGCCATTGAAGGATGCATCCTATATCTTAAAGAATGAAGAACCTTTGAAGGGAGATAGGTTGATGAAGGCACTTGTTTTTGATAACTTTGGCGGACCGGAAGTTCTTTCCGTTAGGGAAATAGAGGAACCGGAACGTACCAATTCGTCAGTAATCGTTCGAATGAAAGCAATCGGCTTGAATTTTGCCGATGTATATAGAAGGAAAGGGAATTACCATTTGGTGGGTGAACCTCCCTTTATTTTAGGTTATGAAGGCGCGGGTGTCATCGAATATGTCGGGGAGGATGTTCATCATCTTCAGGTTGGCGATCGCGTCGGCTTTGCTGATGTTCCCCATGCGAATGCAGAGCTGGTTTCCGTTACAGCCGACAAACTGCTGCCGCTGCCTGATGGCATTTCCTTCGAAACGGCAGCTTCTGTCCTCCTGCAAGGATTGACAGCCCAATATTTAACCGATGACAGCCATCCGGTTAAACAGGGGGAAACCGTTTTGGTTCATGCGGCTGCAGGCGGGGTCGGGCAATTATTGACGCAGATGATCAGGATGAAGGGCGGGCAGGTCATTGGCTTGACATCATCCGATGATAAAGCGGCTGTCGCCAAACAAGCGGGTGCCTCCCATGTATTCCTATACGAATCGGACTGGGTGAACTCCGTTAAGGACGTAACGGATAACATCGGCGTGGATGTCGTGTACGAATCTGTCGGGCAGACCTTGATGAATAGTTTCGAGGCGACGAAGACCGGCGGAACGGTCGTTTTCTTTGGAATGGCAGGCGGTGATCCCGAGAAAATCGACCCGAGAATGCTGATGGACACCTCCAAAGCCTTAATAGGAGGAGACCTTTGGAACGTGTTGACCACCCATGAAGAGCGGAAAAGAAGAACGGCACAGTTGTTTGAATGGATCATGTCCGGGAAAATCCTTGTTGACCAACCGACTCTTTTTTCATTGGAAAAAGGCGCAGATGCACATAGACTGCTGGAAAGCCGGAAAAGTACGGGGAAAATATTATTGATCCCATAAAGGGAAGAAGGCCATCCATTTTAATGGTGGCCTTTTTGCTTTCCTTCATCTCCTTATTCATACTGATGATAAAGCCCTTTTTAAGTACCTTTGTATAGCCCCTTCCTTTAGACCCTTGGATAAACCGATCATCAAAACCGTTGCCATAACACGTTTTGAAGCATGCCTTCATGGACAGCCATGGACCTGAGCTTACAATTCACAAGCCGTTCAGGCAAAGAACGGATCGATTGACTCAACCCACAGTGAATCCTCCCCATTCCACAAGCGCACCGCTGCCATTCACGGATGGCATCCGCAAATCACATACCGAAGGAAGGCAAAAAAAGAGACGAAAGTATCATCTCTTTTGATAAATCAGGATATATCGCCGAAAAACAGAATATATCGCCGAATCTGCCCAATATATCGACGAAAATCACTATTATATCTGCGAATCTCGTTAATAGTTCGGTATGGAAGCAGGAGCCAGACGCTCTTTTTGTATCGTGAAAAAAGCTTGGAGCGATTTCTTTTTATGTGCGAGTGTCGCATTTCGGGCTGCCGGGGCAATGGCATGACTGCCGTACTTGCGAATTTTTGCCATTAGCTTGTCCAATTCGCCAAACGTATCGTTTCTAATGCTTTGCATATATTCGGAAGCGGTCTGCCCATCATCGTTCGGCACTTTCCGTTTTCCCTCGGATTCGGGCACTTTCTTTACACGGGAAATCAGCCATTTCTCGCACCAGTCGTTCAACACGCGGCGGATGAAATCTGCTTGGTGGTGCTTTTGAAGAATCGGTTCGATATGTGCTGCCACTTCCCAATCATTCACCTTGCGGCCGAGAGCTTTTTCGGAGATTTCCCTATGAAAATGTTCGCGATCAAGCAAGCTCTTGATCGACGCTGCTTGGTGGGCATACTTGGCCATTTGTTCCAAGGTTTCGTTGTAAATGACCTTACTTAAATAGGCAGATGCTTGTTGTGGTGCCAGAAGTAAATGCTTATTGGCAGGAAGGGCATAGGCGAATTTCTTTAAAGAATGCGAATAGACGAATCGGGCTAGCTTTTGCAGCTCCTGTTGGATGTCGGTGGAAATACTCGATGATGTCGCTTCGTGCAGAAAGGAGCGGTAAATATACTTGCCGACCCGTTCCAACTCCATGCATACAGAATCACTGATATGCCCAAGAAAGCCAGAGTTGAAAATCGTTTTTCGCAGCAAAGTCCGTTCCGCCCGATTCTCCATATACTGCTCCAATATGCCTTCGTTGAATGTGAATACAAGAACCTCCTTCTTTGAAAAAGTGCGGCTTGCAAACGTAATCGTCACCATATGTCCCAGAGCCACATGGACTGCATCGATTGCATTCACTAAACGTTTCCTTGTGAAGAGTGAGCGGCCATCAGGGACGATTTCGCTATAATCGAACATCACCTCTTCCGACTTCGAAACGGACATCCGGAAAGCGGCCATCAGCAGCAGCCGTTTCCCATGAATGCTTAAGCCTTTGAAAGCATCGCTATAAAAGAAACGGTACTTCTTGCAATAACGATCTGTCTTCTTATTAAACCCAAGGGTACTCGCAGGTCCCAGATTGAACTTATATAGAAGTTCCCCATCTTGATGGACGGGCACGAAAACCTTTGGAAGAGATCCTTGAGGGTCGGTGAATTTCCTGATGATCTGCCTTAAGTACTTTTCTGTTGTTCCGACAGCGCGTGCCATCCTATGGAGCGGACTCTGAATCACCCCATCCCAATCACTATGAAGCAAGGCGTACAAGCACGTATCGAATTCAGTGGAAGATGCATTTCTTAATAGGTGGTGGTAGGTTTCTTCATAAATCATCCGGTTTCGCCCCTTTCTTATCCACCTTTTATATAAACCTTCCATAACGAAAAGTAGCAGCATCCAGGGAAAATAAAAATGCAAGATTCCAAAATATTATAAAACTAGTAAATAAGGTGCGGAAAAGTGATAATATGGGTAAAAAGGAACATACATGACAAGGAGAGATTTTTAAAACCATGATACTTTCACTTATCGTCTTCATACTAATAGGGATGCTCCTGAAATTGCCCTTTGCTCTATTGGGGCTTTCGTTGATTCCGCAAAGGTGGATGCAGGCAACCGCAAACAAAGAAAAGGGCTTTTTCATCGAACAAGCGATGAGATGGCTGCTTTCTGCATTCCTATTATTTTTCATATTCGATATTATATTATTGGACCATACGGCAGCCGCATGCTTTTCGGCCTTTGCCTTCATTCTTGGTCTCATCCTCATCATTGATTCGGGAATGTATATATACACTGTCAAGGAGGTTTCAACATCCCGCAGTAATCGAAGGAGAAACGAAGGAAATAAACCAGCCAAGACTCCTTGGAATGTTCATTTCAACAGCTTGATCGGGGGCATCTTGATCATGGCTTGGGCCATCATGCTGTTTTACCCGCTCACTGTAGCTGAAGACCTCCACGGCTTGGCGAAGGTCGATAAAAAGGGTGAGCTTGAAGAAGTGCAGGATATAAAAACGATGCCGCTCGTTACAGTGAAAATGGCAGATGCAAAAGGTGATGCAGCGATTAACAAAATAGAAAATGCCTCATATTTCACGGAAGGCGATTATAGACTGACCAATATAAATGGTGACTTGACGTATACCTCGCCGATCGAAATGGACGGGTTTTTTAAAGCAGGGAAAGCGGATTACACGCCAGGGTTTAACCTGGTTTCCGCGGTTTCGACGGATAAAGGGGCAAGCACGATAAAAGGAAAAATGCTCTATGCTCCCTCACAGTACCTTGAACATGATCTGGAAAGGACGATCCGGAGGGCATATCCGGATAAAATCATCTATGATTCCTATTTGGAGCCGGACGAAGCTGGCAAGCCCTTCTTTGTAGCCTCTGTCGGGCATCATTTGAAATACCGCAGCGGCTCCGTCGTGGACGGAGTGGTATTGGTCGATCCGAAAACCGGCGGCACGAAATACTATCCGTTAGGAAAAGAACCGAAATGGGTAGATCGGACATACACCTTGGAAACGGCGTTGGAATATTGGACGTACTGGGGGAAATATGTTCACGGCTGGAAGAACCAATCTTTAATTGGCGCAAAGAAGGATGTCTTGATCCCCAATGAAGATAATATGCAGGTTACGTTCAATGAAAAGGGCGAATTGATTTATGTCGTTGACTTTACCAGGGCTAAATCAAAAGGGAATTCAAAAACCCTCGTAGGCTATGGTGTTTTCAACGCCAAGACCGGCGAGATGACCTACTACAAGGGAGTCACCTCGGTTCTGACTGGAAAGGAAGCGAAATCCAACGCCAATGCCAGTGAGTTTTTGTCCAAATATCCAGGCTGGAAAGCCACCAATGGCGTTTTCTATACGATATACGGTGCACCAACATATGTCATTCCGGTAACGAAGGGCAGTAAGTTCCAAGGCGTGGCCATCGTTTATGCCAATAGCGATAATCCCCAAGTGGTCTTCGGGAAAACGAAGGACGAAGCTTTCCGGAACTATAAAAAACTGATCGCCTCTTTAGGCAAGGTCAGTGGCGTCACCCCGCAAAAAGGATTCGAAATGAAAGAAATCAAGGGTAAGGTAGCCAGGATCAACGATGCTAATCTTGCAAACGGCTACGTCTACTATCTGCTTGTGGAGGGAAATGGGAAAAGATTCTCGGTCGACCCCAGCATCAACGCACTCTCCGATATCGTCTTGACGAAAGCGGGAGACCGGGTTGTCCTGAAAGTGCTCGACATGGACGAAGATATCGTACCAGTCGATCAATTCACGAACCTCGACCTGCCAAAGAAATAAACGGCAGCCTAAGGATTAAGTTCGGTATAACACCGGACTTGATCCTTTTCATATAAAGCCCTTAATGAGCGGAAGGCTGTTTTCGTGAAATAACATGAGGAGTGAGGGTATTGAAAGAAAATAAACAAGGTCGATATGTGAATATGATTTTGGGGACTATCGGTCCTATGCTCATTGCTTTAGCAGCATTAAGATATCTTGCTAAAGGTGATTCTAGCGGGTATATCATCATCTTTTTTGGCTTCATTTTAACGATTGGCTATATCAGCTACTTAGAGAAAAAAGCGGGAATCAGTAAAAAATGGACAGCGATTAGAGTGATTGTAACTTTAGTTGTACTTTTTTTGTTTACATATCCCTTATATTTTTAACTAATCAAGTAGCGGGTTTTAACGTTAAAGAAAGGCAGAAATTCAAGGGAGGATTATATGTCGAACAAATTGAAAGATGTCTTCGGATTGTTCTTTGAAAATAGGGAAAGTGAAAGTACGAAACCATTTGTCCAGATCAGGTATGTAATGGCGACAGCGATAGGCTTGGTTTTGATTTTATCATTCACGACTGATTTTAATATACATTTCATATGGTTGTTATTAGGAATTGGATCAATCATAGATGCCATCGAAAGTTATTGTAACAAGGAAAAGAAGAAGCAGGTGTTTATGGCTATTGGGTTTGCGTTTTTATTTTTCATCATATTTTTGACATAGCGTTATGATCTCACTTCATTGATAAGCTCGATATATTGTGAATCTCCATATCCAATGGATGGAAACCGATCGAATAACCGATTTACTAATTCGGATGTCGGTAAGTGCTTGTTTTTGGAAATGTACGTTACCACGGCATTATTTGCTTTGAGCATATCCAAATATAGGTCGATTGCCTGGTCCATGATCGGCGTGAGTTTTTTTGCTGGTTTTGCATGATTCACCAATACTTCTTGATAGACAGATTGATAGGTTCCTAAAGTGAGTTCGGTTTGACTTACTTTCCATTCATCCTCCTTGAAGCTGTTTAAGAAAACCTTGCCGGCATACCGGGACTGTTCAAGATAGGAAAGGAGGGTAAGGAGGTTCATTTGGCAAAACATGTCTTCACCAAACCATAAAACGATAAAGGTGTACTCTTTATGAAAGAGGCCGTTTAATGGCTCGATCACCTTTCCCATATAATTTTTCACCGACTCATGATGCCCTGCTGCCCGTGTTTTTATGAACGATTGATCGAAAACCTGCGGAGTCGTCGCGTTAACACACATCGCTTCATTGAATGGAACGTAATCAGAATTCCCCATTAAATGATTTTCCTTGAAATCTTCATACATAGCCTGACCATTCAAAATGTGGAGTACGTCTTTATTAAACAACTCACTCTTCGCATGTTTCAATTGTTCAACCTCGATTTTTCTGGAAATAGCCATGCCGCCCCACTCCTCGTCTTTATTGATAGTTTTGACAAATGATAGAACAATCATCTATAGATGCCTTTCACCCAATCAATCATATGTTGTCTATGCTCATTCTCACTCCTTAATAGAAGTATAATAGATATCCATTTCATACGTTTGATTTTTCTTCTTTACTTGAATTTCCAAGTTATCTCCAAAGAGTGTCTTGGGGCAGACCTTTTTTATAAAATGAAGTCATTGTATAATAATGGTATCGTTTATTAAAGGAGGATGAGATGTTGGGTGGCAGCACATTGTTTGTTCCACATAGTGTATATATCCTTTTAACTTTGATCCCTATCGTGATTTCTTTGGTTCTTACTGGTTTTGCCATTTATTTTGTGAGTAAGGTCATTAAGTTCATGAATGAAAAGGTAAAATTAGATCAAGAAAAGAACGAGAAGCTGGATGAATTAATTAAGGCAATCAAGGGATAAAAAAGTAAAAGTTTCTATATTTAATTCAGGGGACAAAAGAACTTGATTTACATCCAAATTTTAATGACAGATGGGGGCTAGTTACGATGATAAAAGGTTTTGGCGGAATATTTTGGAGAACTAAAAATCTAGAGTCAGTAAAAAAATGGTACAGTGAAGTGTTGAAGCTTGAAATAGACAATTGGAATGGGACGGTAATAAAGCCCCAAGCAGGAAATGAGACCATCTTTTCTTTCTTTACCGAGGATGACCGTTATTTTCCAACAGAACAACAAGTGATGTTAAATTTCCAGGTAGATAATCTAAGCGAGACAATTAAGCATCTTGAACAAATAGGTGTACCTCTTGCCAAGAAAGAAGAGATTAGTGAATATGGAAAGTTTGTTTGGATTGAAGATCCTGAAGGCCGGCTGATCGAGCTTTGGGAGAAATGACGAGTTGTAATCTTTTGCTGTGGAACTGAACGAGCTGATGGTTTGTTAACATATACCGAAGAGATTCATGCTTTATTGAATTTGTGCATGCCACCTGCCTTTAAGCTATTCGATTATTAATATTCTCGAAAAAAACGCCAGCCCCATTCTGTATATTTCAACAAAAAGGTTAGCGTTTTTTTCGTTATACTATTAATTTTTCACTAGGATTTGATCAAAAGAACCTGAAACGAGTTTTCCTTTGTGTATAACCGCCAGGCGCTTTGCACGTCTTGCGACTGCTTCCGCTGAACAACTAGCTTCCAAAAAAACAGCATCGGCTTTATCACCAATAGCCGGCCAAACGCGTTCCCCGCTTGAATTAAGAGGGGTTTTCCCGCCAGTAATAAATCCAAGGGCCCGTCCTAATGACCACTCATCAATCTGACCGAAACGTTCAGCCATCAGACTGGCTTTATAAAGCACGTCACCTGTGCCAAATGGGTCCCAATGATCCGTTATGCTGTCATTTACAAGTGAAATATTTATGCCCTTTTCATGAAGCAATGGAATTGGAATTGTGGGGATATCGATAGGTACAGTAGAAGCGATGGAAATATTCGCTTGAGCTAAAGTTTCCGCCGCATCGGCTGCCACTTGCACTGGAACATCGCCGAGTCCAAATGCGTGTCCAATGGCAACTCGCCCCTGCCAACCAGCTTCTTCTACAAGTTTAGCCAATCGTTTCATCGTATAAATTCCCAGTTGACCAGGCTCATGTAAATGCAAATCTATATCTGCATCCGCTTCAACTGCAAGCTCTATGAGCGCATGTAAGGAAGCTTCGATATTTTCATCCACTATGGCCGGATCCAATCCCCCTGCAGCAGTAGCTCCCATTCGCAATGCTTCCCTTACAAGTGGAACGGAATTACTTCGCAGCAGTCCGTGCTGAGGAAAAGCAACTAACTCGTAAGAAAGCTGTCTATCATACGATTGTAATGCCCGTAAAACGGCTTCCATGTTTTTTAGCCCAATTATAGGGTCAACATTACACTGAGCCCGTATGTGGGTAACGCCATTCTGTAAAAGCAGTTCCAAAATCTTCTTGGCCCTTTCTTCCGTAACAGGAAGAAGAGATGGAAGCATGTCTTCTTCTTCTTTCATTCGGCCAAATACATCCACAAACGGGGTACAAGCTTTCCATTTACCTCCATAGTATGTTTTGTCCAGATGTATATGCATATCCTGAAAACCAGGAAGCATAAGCAGCCCGCCCGTATCCTGAACAGGCAACTCGACGGGGAAATTCTCATGGGCTGGGATTATCGTAGTGAATGTACCTTCTTCAACAAGGATATGACAGTTTTCTGTAACTGTTTTTGTAACGTTTCCATCCTTTCGAATGAAGCCGCTCTCGAGTAGTACATTCGTTAACCAATATGATTGCGTCATTAACGGATCATCCTTTCATTTCATTCATATTTAATTCCGGCGGAAGTTTTTTAAAGAAATTTGTGTTTAGTCCCAGGTAAATAACTCCAACTGTCAACCAAATCAAACCTGCAGTCTTTGCATACATATCCAATTTGTATAAAAAGAACAGAGTGATGATTGCTCCAATAGAAGGGAATAATAAATATTTTACAATGTTGATGCCCCCGCGTTTTTTCTGCTTAATAAAATAATAGAATATAACAGATATATTTACGAAGGTGCAGCCGAATAGTGCGCCGAAGTTCACTAAAGAGATGGCTGTTGTTACATCAAGAAATAAAGCAGTTAAACTAAGGGACCCGATAAATAAGATACTATTTGTTGGAGTTGCTTTTTTAGGGTGAATGTAACCAAAAAACTTTGGAATGATCCTGTCGCCGCCCATTTTGCACAGCATGCGGGAACAAGAGGTTTGTGCAGCTAAAGGACCCGCTATGGCTCCTATCATGGTGAAAAAAGGGTAGATGACAGCGAGTATACCTAATCCGATCTTTTTAAATAGTTCAAGCGCTCCCGTATTTACATCGGTGAATTCACTCCAGCCTGCGGGCCAGGCTAATAGCATTAAGTAAGATACGGATGTAAATAAAAGCCCCGCACCTCCACAAATTATCAATACCGCTCTTGGAACATTGACTCTAGGATTAATAGCTTCTTCCGCTACCATTGTTACAGCATCAAAACCAAAATAGGATAGTACAAGTATCGATGCACCAGTAAAAATGACTCCCCATCCTACTTCTGGTTTAGCAAACTCACTAGAGTTTACAAATACATCCCATGAGAGAAAGGATCCCATTCCTCCTCCTCCAGCAATGAATTTGATTAAAAAAATCGTTACAATAGCTATTATGGAGAGCTGGATCAAAACAATCACGTTGTTTACTTTGGCAGTAACGTTAATGCCAACATAGCTAATCGTCGTCACAAGGACCGTTAATCCGAGGATCCAAATCCATTTAGGTATTTCAGGGAAAATCGCATTCATATAGTTAGCAGCAATAACATAAGACAGCATAGGTACAAGAAGATAATCCATCATAACAGTCCAGCCCGTTAAAAAGCCCATATATGGATTGATTGCTTGTTTGGCATACGTATATGCAGAGCCTGAAACCGGGAAAGCGGCAACCATGTTGCCATAACTGAATGCTGTAAACAGTATGGCCAATGCTGTTAACGCGTGAGTCAAAGAAAACATTCCGTGGGTTAGATTAGATACAATTCCATACATATCAAAAATTGTCGTAGGTATTAAATAAGCAAGTCCGTAGAATACAAGGGAAGGGAGGGTTAGAACTCTTTTGAAATTTGGTGCGTCTTCAACTGTTCCTGAAGTAGCGGTGGCATTAGCTCTCAATATATTTCCCCCTTTTAAGTGGTTATCAGGTGCATTGGTTTTGGCCGTTCTTATACGCCTCTACCATTTTGATATAATGGCTTTTCACATCTTCAATATGTTCTTTCATTAATTTAGAACTTCTATCTGAATCGCCACTTTTCACCGCCTTCAAGATTTGTTGATGGTAATAAAGTGCATTAATCGCATCATCATAGGTTGCCATTTCGATCCTTACTTTTTTGAAAAATTCCGATATATTATTGTACATATCAATTATCACTTGGTTGTTTGTCGATCGTGCAAGTGTTCTGTGAAATACAAGATCGGGAACGATAATAGAAGATTCCATTTTAATACACACTTCTAAGTCGACAAGCGATTGTTCAAGAATATTGATTTCATTCGGTTCTATCTTTTTTGCAGCCAAATAAACGATTTCAGCTTCAATCACTTTGCGAAGTTCTAATAATTCTAAAGAATTATCGATATTGACAGATATTTCGAACGTACTTGAAAATGCCTGGTCATTGAGATGAAAATTTTTCTTTACATACACCCCCTTTCCTATTTTTTTCTCAATAATTTCTTTTTCAGAAAGTGATTGCAATGCCTCTCTTACAGAAGATCTGCTTACTTCTAATAGTTTGGCCAATTCTCTTTCGGACGGAAGTTGGTCACCACACATAAGATTATTCTTAAGAATGAAATCACATAAAAATTTTTGAACCGTTTCACTTACAATTGCCATCTTTAAGCTCATCTCCATAGCTTTAGTTATCGGACCGGTCAGACCAGTGCATATAAAAAAATACCTTAGTTATCTGGACACATAGATTTCTCTCCTCCCCCTTTCCTGATTTGTTGAAGGGTCTATATTCAATATGCAAAACGTATACCAAATTAATAAAATACTGTTATAACGGCTAACTATTAGTAAAATCGGCAAAGATCATTATGCGTATCAGAATAAAAAATTCAATATTACATAATTTTAATATGTTTTTCAGGATTTCGAAATTTATCATTATAAGGATATATGCTAAAGACAAACATCGTTAAGGGGGTTAGCAACTGTGGAGAGAAAAACAGGCTGAAATTACTAAAAAGCCAGCGAAAACAACGGTTTCACGTTGTAATATAGTAAAAATAAGCTATTTGAATCTTATAAGAGGGGCGATTAAAATGCAGGTAGAGATAAGCTACTTCCCGCCTGAAAAAATAGTAACTGTGCCAGGGGAAGAAGCCACTTATCCTTTTGAGATTAACGGGGAGTTCCGATATATCGTTGATTTTTATACAGATACCAATGAAGTATTCTTTTGTAATTGGATGGATAGCCCAGATTATTACCCTATTTATTCACTTGCGGAAATCTATGATTTTCAACAAGAAGAGTACGAAGATCTTTTTAAGATGCAAAATATAGAATTTAATTATATGAAGGGGAGTCGTAAAGACACGTTCTTTGTAAAGGCAATTATACGAACCTCGGAGCAATTTAAAGAATATTTTCCTTATTTGTACGGGAATGGAAGCATGTTGAACTTATCATTATGGTCCTTAAAACAGGATGTATTCAGTCTGGAGGAAAGGGAATATGAGTCGTCTTATCCTGTGAAAAGGACTAAAAATAACTGAACCAGACTAGTTAAAGTAAAGTGGAGGGCCAATACCCCAATAGCAATTTTACCTGAAAGATACACGATGTTTTGGGTAGGGTACGATGGTGACTATATTACCGCGTTCTCGAATGATGAACACTTTTCAACAATGAAATCCCTGCAAAAAATAATACCCGAAAAGGTAGAACTGGTAATAGGTGATTATGAGTATGAGTAGTGTTCTCCCATTCTTTAACCTTATTCAACTAAAAGGAGCTTTATTTCAATAACAGGGGTTGCTGAGGCAGCCTATACATTTGTGTATATGTTATTAGCACTGTATTTCTTTTCCTTGGAAAAGTAAATCGTTATAAAGCAAGTGGTTGTGCTAACTGAAGATCGGAGCTGTCTATAAGGCAGCTTTTTCTTTTTCAATTAACGGGTCAGGATAGGTGAAAAAGAGAATCTCAATTATCCGTTAAGAATGATTGGCGATTATTTGCTACACTCTGCATAGGAGATAGCAAATTAAGAATGGATAGATTGGAGTGGTGTAATGTTAAAAAGATATAAATGGTGGATGGGTGTATTAATTTTTTCGATAGTAGCATTCTTTTTCTATGACTTACTCAGTGAAGATAAACAAACGGTTGAAGAGTTTGCGAATAAGTATTTCTCCTACACACTTCCAATCAAGACAAAGATTATTGAAAAGGGGTTCGACTATGGAGTGTCATATGGTGGTGGACCTTGGGGGAGTGGAGGCCAACCTACAGCAGTTGCTTATATGAAGTTATCTTCTGAACTCAGCGAAAAAGAGTTGTTGGACTATTATGAAATAGACAACAATGAACCCTTCGAAGGTTTTGAAATTTACTTCAAGGGGGACGAAGAGATTATAAAAACTTTTGATGGAGAGCAGAGTTGGTATGAAGGAACAACGCCACCCAATCCCAGTAAAGAAAGTAATAAAGGGAAACCCATTGAATTTATAGTCCAAAAAAGAACAATATTTAATTCTCCTTTGGGGGAATTTTCTGGCATTTTTCATTAGGAGTTTTAGGGGAGCTAGATAATGAACTAACGGGTGCGCTCGTATTATAAGGTTAGCCAGTTTTTACTGGATGACCTTTTTTTAATAGAATCTATTATATCAGTAGCCAGGGCAGGACGCAGATTTCGTATAGCAGTTAAGCTCTCCAAAAAATATAGGCCGCTTGGCAATGTTAGGCGGCCCTCATCATTTTAAATGGAATAATAATCGAAAAACATGTCCAGAAACGAATGAAACACCTCTGATTTCTCATCACGGTGGTATGCTACTGCTATATCCAGCGGAACTATCGTATCCACCAGTTCCCTAAAGGCAACCTCAGCAGTTTGTGTATTTCTAGCTGTAAGTGAGAAGCTCATCCCAAGGGAGACGAAGGACATTACCGTTTGGAGGTCATGGGTCTCGACCGTGATATTAGGAGAAAACCCGGCTTGAAGACAGGTTTTTGTAATTACATCGTAAAAGCCCGGTCCAATTACCCTTGGGGTAATAACTAATGATTCGTCTGCCAAGTCTGCTAAGGAAATGGGACCCTCTTTCAGTACAAACTCATGAGGAGTTAGTTCAACAAGCATAGTGTATACGAACTGTGCATATTTCTATTTATCAACGTATCGATTTCCTCTCTTTGAAAAGTTGAATAAAATGCACTTTCTATTCAACCTTTCTAGAAATATAATGAAACGGAAAGGAGGCAATAAGAATGAAGCATGATTCTATGCACCAAGGGCATAAAGAGCATAATAAACGGGTAGCGGAGTTTCACAAAAAACACGCTGCTCAAGTAGCTAATGGAGAAAACGGAACCGGTTGGTTAGCCAAGCTCGAAACCTCTTTTTTTCATAAAGTACTTGTTCCTCTTAAAATTGTGAAATAACATCTTTTTTTCTGCTTCTGCTCTTTGAGGAGCAGTTTTTTTGATTTTATATAAATACTTTATGATTCAGTATGTGTCAACTCTGCGATAAATCTTTATGAACTAAAGGGGCAGGTTAGTTCATAAAGGAAGTCTATATTAGCCTTAATTTCAAAGTTAAACTGTTATGATTATAAAATTGACTTTATGACTAAGAAATAAATACTGACTATTATAATTGAAGGTATCCTAAAATGTGTACCTTATTCAACTACTTCTTCTTATAGACCCGCATAAAATAATATACTGCAAGGGAAGTTAATCCAACATTCGTATATATATAAAATATACCGGCATACCATATATTTTTTTCAGCAAGTGGGTCGAAAATATAATGTAAAAAATGATTTATTGCCACATACAATATGCAAACATACCAGAATACCTGCTCTTTTCCTGAAATGAATTTTTTAACAAGTTGAAGAATAACAAACCAAAGCACGAGTATACATAATGTGCCAATAAAATTGAAGGGATAAGGTACAAAATAAAAAATGTATCCACTATAAAAAAAC
>NZ_PHNG01000693.1:0-24313 GCF_002803435.1 Bacillus sp. mrc49
CGTTCAAAGAGCAATTGGAAGCAAGCGGATCTTCCATGGACGCCTTGAAAAAGGATATCGTTGTTTATCTGCAAACGAGAAAGCTGGTCGAACCGCGAATTACCGTGACAGATGATGAAATCAGCACCTATTTCGAAGACAATAAAGATACCTTTACACAAGCGGAGCAAGTCGAGGCTAGCCATATTTTAGTCGAAGACGAAAAAACGGCTAAAAAAGTTGCAAAAGAACTTGCGGATGGCGGCGACTTTGCCAAACTGGCCGCCGAGTATTCTACCGATACGCAAACGGCGAGTAAAGGCGGCAGCTTAGGGTATTTTGGAAAAGGTGATATGGTCGGCGAATTTGAGGATGTTGCCTTCGATCTTGATGTGGACAAGGTCAGTGAACCGGTCAAAACCGAATATGGCTACCATATCATTAAAGTCACTGGAAAGAAGGAAGCGAAAAAAGCGAATCTGGAAGATAGCAAAGATGCGATTAAAGAAACGCTTATCACTGAGCGATTGCAGGAGGAATATCCCGCTTGGTTGGCTGAAGTGAAAAAAGACCACGATATAACGAATGAATTAACGGAGTCTGAATAAGGCCCTGAAGGTTTCGGAATGCTAGCAGCATCCCGAAACCTTTTTTTATTTTTTATCATTCCTTATTCGGTCACAGCCACGTTCACATGGCCATCAAATGACTGTTGGCAGAAGCGATTATTTAGATCTGCGACCATGCAGCCGCTGCGGGTTCGCGGAGGCTCAACGGACCCGCCCCTGGATAAGCGAGTGCCAAACGATCAGAACTCGAAAAAGCTGCAGGCAAACTCCAATTAACGAGTTTGCCTGCAGCTTTGAAGCTGAGTCGTTTCTTCAGCTATTTAATCATTAGAAGTTCGATGAGATCGATTTTTGATTGGATAATTCCGATTTCGTTACGATTTCATCACTTTCTTTTTCCCCTTTTTTATTCGATTTCACGGATGAAGATGGCGTTTCTTTCAGCTGTTTCCCGGCAACGACAACTTTTGAGCTGATGTCTTTCAATTCACTTGTAGCTTCCTTGGCTGTACCAAGGGCATCAGTCGAGATATCCTTCACTTCGGAAACTTTACCTACCACGTCTTCATTGACGGTTTCATATAAAGCCTCAACATCATGAATGGCCTCTTTGATCGTCTCGGTAGCCCCTTTGACGCCTGATACCATCTGGTCCTTCACTTCTCCGGGATTTTCCTTAACCTGTTCAATCATATTCATGGAGTTATCTTTTAAAAGGACCGCAGAACGCTTCATTTTATTTCTTGTAGTGGAGTCAAGCAAGGTCAAGGCGCCGCCGACAAGTCCTCCAATGAGAATGCCTTTTAATAATTTGCTATTCGATTGAGTTTCGATCGTCGATTGAGTCATTTATAGTTCCTCCTTAAGAATAGTAGATTGTTTGCTTACTTCGGGTTTTCCCTTATTTACCATAATTTAAACTGGGAAAAATAAACTGTAATAGGATTGACATAATAAATAAACTAGTAGTAAGCTACATATAGTTAAGTGAGTGAACTAATTTTACGAGGTGTTTCGATGAATGATGAAAAAATATCCATTTTAATTGACCGATATATGAAAGTTTCCTTTTATGTCAATAAGATGGGGGAACTATTGATTAAAGATCAAATATGTGATGTGCTGACGAACGAGCAATACTACACTTTACGATTCATTGAACAACAACGATTATGTACCTCTACGGATATCAGCGAAGCCTTTTATATAAATAAGAGTGCGGTCACCTCCAATATCAACAGGCTTGAAGGCAAAGGGCTGATTGAACGGGAGCAGGACCAATATGACCGGAGGGTCTTCCATTTGAAGCTTTCCGAAGAGGGAGCGGCATTGTTGCATAAAACGGAGCATAAGATTCATAAATTGGTCGAAGGCATCATGACGAAATTCGAATATGAAGAGATTGTTAAATTCCTTGATACATATGAGAAGCTCTCACAAATTTTCATAGAAATGAAAAATGGCGAACAGGAGGAACTGTAAATGAGAGGGATAATAAAGGCAAGGTGGTTAGTCCTGATCATCTGGGTTGCCATTACAGCCGGTTTAATGTTTTCGGCTCCGAATATCGCAAACCTTGTCCGTGATAAGGGGCAGCTTGATGTACCGGCAGAGTATTCCTCTGGAAAAGCCAATGAACTCATGAAAGAGATACAAGATGAAGATGAGTCCCAAGTAGCTCTCGTATTCCATGGTGATAAGAAGCTAACTTCCTCGGAATTGAAGGAAATCAAGCAAGCCATCGAAAAGCTGGAAAAGGATAAATCCGAGCTAGGCATCACGGAAATCATGACACATTTCAAAGAGAAATCGCTTAAGGATCAATTGGTTTCGGAGGATGGATCGACGGTTTTGACATCCATCACGATGACATTAGGGGACAGGGAAGCCAAGGAAGTGATCGATACCCTTTATAAGGAACTGGAACAAGTCGATATCGAACATTATTACACTAGCAGCTGGATGATCGATGAAGATCTTAATACCAATTCCCAAGAAGGGCTGAAAAAAACCGAAGGCATTACGGTTGTCTTCATTTTGGCGGTATTGCTGATCGTTTTCCGGTCGGTGGTGACACCAATCATTCCGTTGATCACCGTAGGCTTTACGTATTTATGTTCACAATCCATCGTTTCATTCCTGGTCGATCGATGGGACTTTCCAATTTCATCTTATACGCAAATATTCCTAGTCGGGATTTTATTTGGAATCGGCACCGATTATTGCATCCTGCTGCTTAGTCGCTTCAAGGAGGAGCTGTCGTCACAGGAATCATTGGTCGAAGCCATCGTGGAGACATATCGAACGGCTGGCAAGACGGTCTTCTTCAGCGGCCTGACCGTAATGATTGGCTTTGCGGCAATTGGTTTTTCCACTTTCAAGCTCTATCAATCTGCTGCAGCGGTTGCCATCGGGGTATTCATATTGATGCTTGCCCTATATACGATCGTTCCATTTTTCATGGCGGTTTTAGGCAAAAGGTTATTTTGGCCGGCTAAAGGGAAGCTTGCGCATAGTGAAAGCAAATTATGGGCAATCCTTGGGAATTTTTCCTTGAAACGTCCCTTATTGGCGTTAGTGATCGTTGCAATCATTTGTGTGCCTTTTTTGTTCGTATATGATGGGGACATATCCTATAACTCCCTGGAGGAAGCGGGAGATGACGTTCCTTCGATCATGGCTTTTAATATCATTTCCGATGAATTCGGGCCGGGACAGTCGATGCCAACACAGATCGTCATAAAAAATGACGAACGGATGGACTCGGAGGAATACGTCGCGCTCGCAGAAAAAATCGGTCAGGAAGTCGCCAAGGTCGATGAAGTCGATTTAGTCCGATCCATGACCCGCCCGGCAGGTGAGCCCATCAAGGATCTATTTGTCTCCAATCAAGCTGAAACGCTGGAAAAAGGAATCGGGGAAGGGAATGACGGGATTAAAGAAATCAGTGACGGGTTAAAAACGGCAGGCAATGAGCTCTCCGATTCAGGACCGCGCTTGAAGCAAGCGACAGACGGGATAGGGGGACTCATTTCTGGCACTGATGAATTAAAGAGCGGTGTAGGTCAGGTAGAGAAAGCGTTAACGAGCATTGAAGCAGGAATTCGTGACGGGTCTTCCGGGACAGGTGACATCAAAGCAGGTCTGAATGAAGTGAAGGCCAATTTGGAGAAGCTGTCTGCCGGAAGCGAGAAGCTCCTGGGGGGCTATCGGCAATCAACCAATGGTCTGACGGAACTCACGAATGGTTACAAACAGATCCAAACGAATCTGACGGCTGTGTCACAAAGCCTGGCTGCATTAAATCCTTCCTTTGAGCAAGTGGAAGGCGCCCATCCGGAATTACAGGCAGATGCATCATATCAAAAAATCAAGCAAACCGTACAAGGGGCCCAGAATGGTTTGGAGCCCATGGCAGCAGGACTTTCCGAGCTCAATCGGAATCTTGGTGTGGTGTCGGGCGGCTTGAATACGGCAAACGAAAATATGACACAAATCGTAAACGGACAGAAAGCTCTAGGGAGCGGCCTGAACCGGTTGATTGCTGGTGTTGATGAGTTACAAAAAGGCCTGGGCACTATGGCCAATGGTCAAGGTGAAGTCATCAATAATCTATCACAATTTAAAGGGGGACTTACTAGCCTTAACAATGGGCAGCAAGAACTCCTGAATGGTTTTTCAAGTCTTGGAGGGCAGCTTACCGATTTGGAAGACGGTTTGAATCAAAGCGCAGATGGCCTGAATGAAGTGCATGATGGATTATCGTCTGCACAGGGGTATTTATCCGGGTTGGCAAAAACGGATAAAACGGTAACGGGCATGTACATTCCAAAAGAAGTAGTGGAAAGCAAAGAATTTGGTGAAGCATTGAACGCGTACTTATCTGAAGATGGTAAAGTGATGACAATGGATGTGGTCTTCAAGGAGAATCCATATTCCAATGAAGCAATCGAGCAAATCGACTCGATTGAGGAAACGGTAGAGCGAGTCACAAAAGGTACAAAGCTTGAAAATGCGCAGGTGGCGATAGGGGGAATCACAAGTACGCATCATGACTTGAGCGTAATGTCCGAGGCGGACTTCTCACGCACCGTCATCTTGATGCTGTCAGGCATTGCAATCATCCTCTTTTTCATGCTGCGATCGCTGGTGATGCCAATTTACCTGATTGTGTCGCTCGTCTTGACATACTATACAGCGGCAGCGATAACAGAGTTGATTTTTGTTAACATTCTTGGTTATGCAGGTATCGGCTGGGCCGTTCCTTTCTTTGCCTTCGTCATCCTGATCGCCCTGGGCATTGACTATAGCATCTTCTTGATGGATCGCTTTAACGAAATGAAAGAAAAGCCAGTGAAGGAAGCAATGCTGCTGTCGATGAGAAAAATGGGAACAGTGATCATCTCAGCGGCTGTCATTCTGGGCGGGACATTTGCGGCCATGATGCCAGCAGGGGTCTTATCACTCTTGGAGATTGCCACCTTAATATTGGTTGGCCTTGGATTATATGCGTTTGTCATCTTGCCATTGTTCATACCCGTAATGGTTGCAACATTTGGGAACGCGAATTGGTGGCCATTTTTGAAAGATAAGGAATAAACGTAAATTAAAGAAGGCATCCATTCGGATGCCTTCTTTAACTATGTAGTGCATTTTATAATTGGGGAATTCTTGTTTTATATTTTGCGATGAGGCGTTGATTGTGTTCGTCAGCCCCTTCGATATTGCTGCTTAGGAATACCGGGGGGGTCACTCCTGAATCAATGATCGTTTCGATGACTTGGGTGAAGATCATGTTTAGGAGGACGGCACCGGTTACGGTCGATCCGGATCCAAATGTAATATTGTTTGATTTCAGCAAAGTATCACCTTTGGAAATATGATTGTCGATGACCATATCCACGACATCATGGAGGTAAAGCTTCTCTTTATGCCGGGAAGGACAGCTGGATGCATAAGCCGGTGATGTCAAACCTATGACAAAGGCGCCTTTTTCCTTAGCGATTGCAGCGACATCTATCGGTACGGGATTGACACCAGAGGATGAGATGACGATGCAGACATCACCCGGACGGATATCTTCATCCTGCATGAATTTCTCCGATAGGTCATTTTGCCGTTCAAGTTGCGATGCTCTTGATGCGCCTTTGAAAAGCATTAAATCTTCAACGAAAATGGGGCGGATGGCTGCCAATCCGCCAGCCCTGTAGAACACTTCTTCCGTCAAAATGTGGGAGTGCCCACTTCCGAATAAATGGACGATTCCGTCAGACATGATGGATGCTGAGATCCTTTCCACTGCTTCATTCAGTGATTGCTTTTCCTTTTCTACAACAGTGGAAAGTAGAGCCTGCACTTCTTTGAAATATGAGTTCATTATATGACACCCTCCATTGATCATAGTGATGAAATTGTCTCTATACGAATATCAGCCAAAACAATCGAGGTTATCTGTTGATGGTGATGGTGAACTTATACCTGTCTGCCCGATATGCTGATCTGACAAATTCAAGGGGAGTTCCATCGATTAGGTACGTATTCCTTTGAATGAATAAAATGGGCGAGTGTTTGGGAATTGCCAAATGGGCGATTTCCAAATCTGAAGCAATCGATGATTCCAACGTTTGTGTCGCATAGTCTATTTTAAGTTTAACGTAATTCTCGACATATTGGTAAAGCGAAAGGTTAATGATTTCTTCCGTTAATCCTTTAATTAAATTCGCAGACATGTACACCGTCTCGAGTGCCATTGGGACATCATCGGCCAATCGAATCCGTTTGATTTCATAAACGGGGGCATATAGGGAAATATGCAATTCATTGGCAATTTTCTTAGTAGCCGGTATGATTTCGAAGCTCAGAAGCCTGCTGCTCGGATTAAGGCCCCTGGCCTTCATATCTTCTGTAAAGCTGGTCAGCCCGTTGAGCTGCTGCTCGAGCTTCTTGTCGGCGACGAAGGTTCCCCGGCCTTTTTGCCGGTATAGATATCCATCATTAACCAAGTTATTTATCGCCTGCCGCACGGTCATCCGGCTAATTTCGAATTGCTCGGCATATTCACGTTCAGACGGCAGGGCATTGTGCGCTTGGAACTCACCGTTTTCTATTTGTCTTTTTATTTGTTCTTCGATTTGAAAATAAATCGGAAGAGGTGAGTTTTTATCAATCATCGATTTTCGCTCCTTTTAGGGCATTACCACGCCGGATAACGCTTTTTGGTCTGCGATAATTGTAACATTATTATGTTTTTTAAGGATAGATGCAGGGAATTCTTCCGTAATCTCTCCATCGAAGAGCCTCTTCAAGGTTTCGGCTTTTTCTTCGCCGGATATGAGAAGGAGGATCTCCTTGCTTTTCATGATTGTGGAAATGCCCATCGTCATTGCTTGTGTGGGAACTTCGTCAATGGAGTCGAAATAACGGGCATTCGCTTGGCGTGTTGAATCCTCAAGCGTTACTACATGGGTACCGGAATTGAAAGACGTTCCAGGCTCATTAAAACCGATATGTCCATTTTGGCCAATTCCAAGTATTTGCAGGTCAATCCCTCCCAAGGAATCGATTCTTTCGTCATACCGTCTGCATTCTTCATCTGAGTTATCCGGTGTGCCGTTTGGTACGAAGGTTTGCCCTTTATTGATATCGATATGGTTGAATAGGGAGTCATTCATATAAAAATGGTAACTGTTGGGATCATTTGGTTTTAAGCCGATATACTCATCGAGATTAAAAGATGTTACATGTTCATAAGAAGTATGATTTTGGACATGGTCTTCGATCATGGAATCGTACATGCCTTTAGGTGTACCGCCCGTTGCCAGGCCAAGGATGATTTCCGGATTCCGTTTAACCTTTCCAATAACGATTTCTGCAGCCGTCCGGCTCATTTCTGCATAGTCCTGCACTTTGATGATATTCATTTTACATTCTCCTTTTTATAAGCTAATTTACCTCTGCAAAACGTCATCTCAACGTCCAATTCTTCATTTAAGATGACAAGGTCGGCATCTTTTCCAACTTCAATGCTGCCTTTCCTATCAAAAATCCGAAGTTGCTTGGCAGGATTTTCTGCCGTCATTTTTATAATGTCAGTCATGGAACAACCGGTATATTGCAAAGTATTCTTAATCGCATCATTCATTTTCAGTATACTGCCCGCAAGTGTCCCATCTGGAAGCGTTGCTTTCGTTTCATCAACATTCACATCCTGGCCGCCCAAGTCGTAAGTGCCCTTTTCAAGCCATTTGGCACGAAGCGAGTCGGTTATCAGGATCATGCGATCGCTGGTGATTTGGTCAAAAGCCAATTTCACCATTTCCGGTCGGCAATGAATGCCGTCCGTGATAAGTTCAACGAATAACTCGTCACGAAGGTAGGCAGCGCCCAAAACGCCAGGCTCTCGGTGATGGAGGCCACGCATCCCGTTATAAAGATGTGTCACATGTGTCGTGCCAGCTTCAATCGCTTCACTGATTTGGTCATATGTTGCATCGGAATGTCCAATGGAAGCGACGACGCCTGTTTCCTTTAGGTGTCGCGCAAGCTCCAGTCCGTTTGGTTGTTCAGGTGCAAGCGTTACAAGCTTGATATGGTTATGGGCAAGCAATTGCCATCTCTTGAAGAGCGATACATCGGGATCGACGATGAAGTCTTCGGGCTGTGCCCCTTTACGCGCTGGTGAAATGAACGGGCCTTCTAAATGAATCCCGACTATTTCAGCATGATCTTCGTTTTGTTCTTTGATATAGGTACCCGCATTAAGCAGTGCTGATTCGATGGCATCAGCAGATTGGGTCATCGTGGTTGCCAGAAAACTGGTCGTCCCTTCTTTTGGAAGAGTCTTTGCCATCGTCGACAATGCTTCGCTAGTGGCGTCCATTGCATCGGCCTTGGCCGCGCCGTGGATATGAACATCGATGGCACCGGGTATGATCTGATACTCCGATGGAAGCGTAATTACCGTGGCATCCTCATCCTGTTTACATTGACTGGCTGGGCCCACTTCGGCAATTTTCCCGTCCACGACTTTAATGTACCCGTCCTTGTAGGTTTCCTTTTCGCTATGAACCATTAGATTATTGATAATGAATGTTTTCATACATAATCTCCTTTATGAAAGTGAAACGTAATGAATGAGTCACGAATTGAGTCTCACATATTTTGTTCTAATTTTATCGCTTTTATTAAAAGTTGTCTAGACCAGTTACTTCATATAAGCAACGAAAAAGAACAAATCGGGCTATTTTCAAAGAATTTCAATAAAATTGGTATAGACATCTATATATTTTTTGTGCTAGTATAAGCCAATGAAAAGTTATTAATGAAATGAAAACGCTTTTACACTTCTTGTCATTTAGCCTTATTAATAGAAGTTAGGAACAAGGGAGATGAGTTCGATGTTAAATTATTTACAAAAAATTGGTAAAGCTCTAATGTTACCGATTGCTGTCTTGCCGGCAGCGGCTATATTGCTTCGCCTGGGTCAGCCAGATTTACTGGATATATCATTCATGGCAGCCGCGGGTAAGGCGATCTTTGATAACCTTGCCTTACTATTCGCTTTAGGTATTGCAATCGGGTTATCTAAAGACGGAAGCGGTGCCGCGGCATTGGCTGGTCTTGTTGGTTATTTTGTTTTAACCAATGGTACACAAGCCATTAATAAAGAAATCGACATGGCTGTTTTAGGCGGTATCATATCCGGTATCGTGGCAGCTTTCCTATATAACAGATACTCTGATATAAAGCTTCCTGAATGGCTTGGATTCTTTTCAGGAAAACGGTTTGTCCCGATTATCACTTCGCTTGCGATGATTGCACTGGCGGGAATATTCGGGATTGTATGGCCGCCAATTCAAGATGTCATCAATAACATTGGCGAATGGATCACAGGTGCAGGGGCTTTAGGCGCTGGGGTATTTGGCGTATTGAATCGCTTATTGCTTCCTGTAGGATTGCATCACGTTCTGAATAGCTTGGTATGGTTTGTATTTGGAGAATATAATGGAGCAACTGGAGATATTAATCGTTTCTTCGCAGGGGACCCAAGTGCTGGACCTTTCATGACCGGCTTTTTCCCAATCATGATGTTTGGTCTGCCGGCAGCGGCATTAGCGATGATTGCAGCTGCCAAGAAAGAGAAACGTAAATTGGTAACGGGAATGCTGGTCGGATTGGCTTTCACTTCCTTCTTGACCGGAATCACTGAACCAATCGAATTTCTATTTATGTTCATTGCGCCGGTATTATATGTCATACATGCCCTTTTAACAGGGGTTTCCATGGCACTGGCTGTTATGTTGGATATCCATCACGGTTTCGGATTCTCTGCAGGGGCCATCGATTATTTGCTGAACTTTGGGATAGCTCAAAAGCCATTATGGATCATACCGATCGGGTTGGTATATGGAGCCATTTATTTCGTGATTTTCTACTTTGTCATCAAGGCCATGGATTTGAAAACACCAGGACGTGAAGACGATGAGGAAGGCCCAGAAGAAGAAACGGTTGTGAAAACAGGTGATAAATATACCGATATGGGTTCTCTGTTCATTCAAGATCTTGGCGGTAAAGAAAATCTGAAATCTATAGATAATTGTACAACACGCTTACGTTTAGTAGTGGCTGATGCAGATAATGTGAATGAATCGGCTCTAAAAAGACATGGTGCACGAGGTGTGCTGAAGTTAAATAAAACAAGCGTTCAGGTCATAGTAGGAACGAACGTCGAATTTGTTGCAGATGCAATGAAACAGCTTGTTCAAAATGGAGTTAGTCCAAGCCAAGTGAAAACAGCACCAGCAGCACAAGTTGTGGATGAACGTGTAGTAGAAAACAAAGAATCAAAGTTAGGCTTCGATGATTTTGTGCTTCCGATCGAAGGGACCGTTTTACCTATCGAACAAGTTCCTGATCAGGTGTTTGCGATGAAAATGATGGGGGATGGCTTCGCAATCGATCCTGTAGATGGAAAACTTGTTTCACCTATCGATGGGGAAGTGCTTAATGTATTCCCAACTAAGCACGCCCTGGGATTGAAAATGAATAATGGACTGGAAATTCTGATTCATGTAGGGTTAGATACAGTTAAATTAAATGGAGAAGGTTTCAAATCTCTTGTCCAAGAAGGCCAGAAGATTACTAAAGGTACGCCGCTTTTGGATATCGATCTTGATTTCGTAAAACGGAATGCTCCTTCTGCGATCACACCTATCATCTTCACTAATTTACCTGAAGGAACGGCAGTGAAATTGCAAAAAACGGGAACTCAGAAACAAAATACAGCAGACATCATCCGTTTGGAAAATCATTGAACGGATGGATGGCAATAAAAAAGGCGGTCGACAATGTCGACTGCCTTTTTCATTGGTTATTTGGATAAAACGGCTTCTTTTAATGTTTCTTGCTGTGATAGATTGTCATATCCGAAACAAACAGGGGCACCATTTGCAGGGTCAATCATGACCCTTGCATCAATACGAAACACTTCTTCCAGTATGGCAGGCGTAATGATCTCCGAAGGAGGCCCGATCTTAATGATTTCTCCCTCTTTCATCGTGATGATTTCATGTGAAAACCGGGACGCGTGGTTAATATCATGCAAAACCATGACAGTCGTTATTTTCTGTTCTTTATTAAGCTTTTCAACGATTTGCAAAACCTCTAATTGATGAGCCATATCAAGGTAGGTGGTCGGCTCATCCAATAATAATATATCCGTTTTCTGTGCTAAAGCCATTGCCAGCCATACCTTTTGTCTTTGACCGCCTGATAAATTGGCGATTTGCCTGTTTCGAAATGAAACGGTCTTGGTAATATCCATGGCCCATTCGATCGTTTCTTTATCTTCCTTCGTCAGCTTATTTACATTATTACGGTGTGGATACCTTCCATATGAAATAAGTTCCTCGACCTTCAATTGTGCAGGTGCGACCGGGTTTTGGGGGAGCAAAGCCATTTGCTTGGCAATCTCCTTTGTGTGGATCTTATGCAGGTCCTGCCCTTGTAAAAAAACGCTTCCGCTTTTTTGTTTTAAAATCCGGCCTATTGTCTTTAATAATGTCGATTTACCGCAGCCATTAGGTCCAATGATGGTTGTGACCAGGCCTTCTTTTATTTCCAGATTCAAGTTTTTGAATACCGTCAATTTCTCGTAATTCGTTTCTACATTTTCCATACGGAGAATACTCACTGATCATCTCTCCTTCTACGCTTTAGCTTTAATGAGTAAATAAAGAAAATAAGGGACACCAATAATGGAGATGACGATCCCGACCGGTAATTCTGCCGGAGTAAAAACGGTTTTTGCAATGAAGTCGGATGCGATCACAAGCAGTGCGCCAATTGCCCCGGATACCGGGATGACCTGATTATGATGAATCCCCACAAGATGCTTTGCGATGTGGGGAGCCATCAAACCTACGAAACCGATATTCCCCGACACCGAAACGGAGGCGCCCACCAATCCGATGCTGCAGAGTAAAAGGATGATCGTTTCCTTTTCAACGGAAATCCCCAAACTTTTAACGCTCGATTCTTCCAACTGATACAAATCAAGTAAATAAGCCTTTTTCTTAATGATCGGGATCAGGATTATCATCCATGGTAACATGGATGCGATGTATTTCCAGTTTGCATCATATATCGTACCCGAGAGCCAAACGGTTGCCATTTCAAAATCGGTTGATTTCATTTTTAATGACAAATATAAGGAAAGGGCGCCTAATGCCGAGCCTATCGCGATTCCGGTCAGTAAAAGGCGGCCCATGTCCAGCGTCCCGTTCTTCCAGGAAAAAAGGAAAATCACCAGGGCTGCCAAAAGCCCGCCCAAAAGACCAAATAGCGGTAAACTCATGATCGAGAACCAGTCCGAGCTGCTGGTTTGACCTTGATAGAAAAACATGAAGATGACTATGGCTGTCCCGGCGCCGGCATTGATGCCGAGAATGCCCGAATCGGCCAAGCCATTTTTCGTAACACCTTGAATGACTGTGCCCGCAATTCCTAAGCTCACTCCCACCAAACCGGCGATCACGATGCGGGGGAGGCGGAAATCAAAAATGACCAAATCAAAATCGGGTACCGGATCCACCCTGAATAAGGTCTGAAGGACAGCCTTGACGGTCATGTTGAATGTCCCGGAAATCAAGCTGAAATAGCTTGTAACAACGATTAAACAGATAATGATGGTCATCGTGAGGGTGAAGCGCCACCGAGTATTCTCATCCATTTTTTTCTCCTCCTCTCGTTCTTATTAAGTACAGGAAGAAAGGAATGCCGATCAGGGAAGTAACGACTCCTATGGGGGTTTCGAATGGATAATTGACAAACCGGCTCAAGACATCACACAGAGCTAGAAAAACCGCACCAATTACCCCGGCACAGGGAACGATCCACTTATAATCGATCCCGATCAAAAACCGGGTGATGTGGGGGATGATAAGGCCAACAAAGCCGATTTTCCCTACAAGCGCCACGGCAATTCCCGTTAAGCAGATCACGGAAAGGAGGGCCACGGCTTTTACTAATTTCGTGCGCTGGCCTAAATTGATGGAAATTTCTTCGCCTAAAGATAATATCGTAACGGATTTTGAGATGGATAGGGCGAGGATGATTCCCACCATTCCACACGGTATCGCTAATTTGAGTACTTCGGGATCAATCTGGTGCAACCTGGAGTTGTACCAAAAACTTACATTTTGGGAAATTTGGAAATAGGATGCTATGGCAGCAGAAATACTGCTTAAAAATGTCCCGATCACAGTCCCGATTATGGCTAGCCGAACAGGCGACAGTCCATTTGGGAGCAGCGAACCAAAACCAAAGACAATTCCGGCACCCATTGCAGAACCTAACATGGAAAAGAGGATCATTTGGAATGAAGACATACCTGGAGCAAATACCATACATAGTGTAATCACGAACGCAGAGCCATCCGTCACCCCCATGATTGAAGGGGATGCAAGATAATTTCTTGTCATCCCCTGCATGAGTGCTCCTGATATGGCTAAAAATGCCCCGACGAGAAGAGCACCCAAAACTCTGGGCAAACGGGAAGTCATGATGATCGTGTGATCGACGTTACCAGAGTCATAGTGAAAAATGGCATTCCATACCGTCATGGAATCTATATTTTTCGCACCATATAAAATCGATAAAACGATGGAAAAGCAAATCAATAGAGGTGCCATACAAAGGATTATTATTGGTAATGAATTTGTTTTGGCCATATCAATCAACGCACCTTACTGCTTATTTAGCTAATTTTTCAGTTGCAGCTTTCAAGAAAGCAGTCTTGCTCCAAGCTGTTCCACCTTGAGCAAGAGGATCAACCGAGTTGACGAACACTTTGTTTTCTTTCACTGCCGTGATGCTCTTCCAAATGGAGTTGTTTTCCAAATCTTTTAATGCTTCCGGCTTTTGTGCATTTTCACTTTCGGAGAACTGCAAGAAAACATAATCCGGATCAAGTTCTGCAAACTTTTCCAATGAAATCATTTCTTGTGCTTTAATAGGTTTAATTTCTTCAGGAACAGTCAAGCCTAGGTCTTTATAAACGACTGGATTGAAATAAACATCCTGAGGATATAGGAAGAGGCTTCCATTCCGGATTCTCACCACTAATACCTTTTTGTCCTTCAGTTTTGCACCGATTTCCACTTTTGCTTTTGCAGCGTCATCATTATAAGTCGTGATGATTTTTTCAGCTTCGTCTTTTTTACCCGTAAGACTGGCCATCAACCGCAGGTTCGCTTCCCAATTTGTCGAGATATGAGAATATGGGAATGTTGGCGCCACTTTGTCTAATTGCTCCGTTACGTTCGCTGGTGATTTAGAAGACCACATGATCACATCAGGTTTCATTCCAAGAAGAGTTTCATAGTTTGGCTGCATTTTTTCCCCGATTGATTTTGCACCAGCAAGGTCCTTCGCTAAATATTCCGGAATTTCTCCGCCTACAGTAACGACACCTGTTGGCTTAACCCCCAATATGGCAGCATCCTCCATGGATTCCAAACTAGCAGTGGCGATACTGGTAACTTTGGCTGGAATTGTATACTCCTTGTCCAAATATGTAATGGTTTGGGTCTTCGCGTCTTTTTTTGCAGTGGTTTCTGTCGCGTTGCTTTTCTGTGAAGCATCCTCGGAAGACTTTTCGGCATTACCGCAAGCTCCAAGTCCTAAACTGAATACTGTTGCCATTCCAAGTACGAATAATTGCTTTTTCATTGGTTGATTCTCCTTTTTTAATATATTAAAAATCATTTATCGCTGCTTCATAGGACCAAAAGAATCAATCCTAATCGGTTGAAAATGTAGTTTCACTTCCTTTGCCAAAATTAATATTAGCTTAACATAATAATGTGTGGTATTGATAACGATTATCATTATCATCACCACACGATATTAAATATATAATTAAACTTCCAATAATTCAAGAATAATTTTCCAAACAATATATTTCGTTTGGAGTTTTTCCAAAAAACACTGTGAAGAATAACGCGGAGAGTGGGGAAATAACGTTTTTTTTGTAAGAGATTGTAAAAAAATAGAGATACACTGTTGATATATTCATTGAGAAGGATTATCATTATCGAAGTCATGGTAATCTTTCTCAATTTGATTCTGCCAAACTATTGACTTGCAGATATCATTCCGAAAAGTGGTGAATTAGATTACTAGTAATAATGGGTGGGGGAATTCGATAGGATGATACATAAAAATATCGATACAAATGCAACGGATATAACGGCTGGCAGCGGAGAGGTTACGATCAAAGGCACTGAACGGAGCATCATGCATTCAAGTAATGGGAATCGTGAGTTTCAAATCTTTGTATCCCGGCCGCTGGAAGAGCCGCCTCCGTCAGGATATCCGGTCATTTATTTACTCGATGCCAACTCTGTGTTTGGAACAATGGTTGAGGCGGTGAGGTTGCAATCGCGCCGGCCGGAGAAGTCGGGTGTAGTTCCGGCAATCATCGTGGGCATTGGTTATCACACGAATGGACCATTTTCTTCTGAACGTTATTATGATTTTACATTACCGGTTGCAGCTGCCGAGTTACCTGAAAGACCGGATGGAAGTCCATGGCCTGCACATGGGGGCGCAGAAAACTTCCTGAAATTCATTGAAGAGGATTTAAAACCGGAAATCGGTAACAGATTCAAGATCGACCATAATAGCCAAACCCTCTTCGGGCATTCCCTTGGCGGCCTTTTCGCTTTATATGTTCTTTATACAAATCCATATGCATTCCAAAATTACATAGCTGGAAGCCCATCACTTCATTGGAACAAAAATTGGTTCCATGAGGAAGAGGGGAGGTTCCTTTCCCGGTTGAAACAAGGAAACGGGGGTATTTCCTTAATGCTGGGAGTAGGGGAGCAGGAAGGCACGCATAAAAGCGGCATGAATGAAAATGCACGGGAGTTATCAACACGTTTATCGACGATCGATAGCGGAATAAACGTTCAATTCAAGGAGTTCGAAGAGGAAGGTCACTTATCCGTTTTGCCGCCTTTGATTAACAGGGGCTTGCGTTTTGCATTGAAGCGAAATATGCCTGGCGAGGTATAGGACTTTCTGAGTAAATCGCCATATGGTACTTGACCACCAAGTTTTTAATATATATCATTACCTGTAGATTCCAATTGATAATGATTATCATTATTAGTTGGAATCTTCCGTTTTACAGCGTTAGTTAATGGGTTAAGCCGTGTGTACCGTCCCATATTCGTGGGGGATTGTAATCGGGCTACTATACATTGAGATCTTGAAGTAAGAAAGGGAGTGTCATGGTGGATTTTTTGGAATGCAGTGGGAAGGTTGCACTTGTAACGGGAGGTGCCCAAGGAATCGGCGCCGCAGTCGTCCAGGCTTTGGCAAAACTGGGTATGGTGGTTGCGGCAATTGATTATAATGCCGAAAAACTTAATGGCCAAGTAAGTGAATGGAAGTCTCAAGGTTTGGATGTACATGCCTTTGCGGCTGATGTAAGTGAGGGTCGTGCAATCGTTGGCATAGTCGATGAAATCGAACGTGATATCGGTCCTATAGAGACACTGGTCAATGTTGCAGGGGTGCTTCGCACAGGTTTGATCGGATCATTCAGTGATCAGGATTGGGAAAAGATCTTTGCCGTCAATACCACCGGTGTTTTTAATGTCTCACGTTCAGTGAGCACATACATGATGACGAGAAAAAGAGGTTCGATCGTCACGGTGGGATCCAATGCAGCAAGCGTCCCAAGAATTTCACTGGGTGCATATGCAGCATCAAAGGCAGCTGCCGTCATGTTCACTAAATGTTTAGGGCTGGAATTGGCCCAATATAATATTCGCTGTAACATCGTCTCGCCCGGATCAACGGATACGGAGATGCAGTGGTCGATGTGGAATGACGAAAATGGCGCACAAGCGGTTATAAATGGGATGCCTGAGACATTCAAAGTGGGAATACCACTGAACAAAATAGCCGCTCCTTCTGATATAGTCGACGCCATTCTGTTTTTCATATCCAATCAATCGAATCATATTACGATGAGTAATTTATGTGTGGATGGCGGGGCCACTTTAGGGGCCTGAGGCAGCACATTCATATTCGGTCTGAATATTACGTGAATTTGGAGGTTTTATATATATGATCAAGAGCAAAGAGAATTCAACCGTATTGGAAAAACAGCTGTTGGACGATTATGAGGTCGGGGACTTTTTCCTGGCATCGCCTTCTCAAACAATACTGGGGAAAGGTTCCTTTTTGACAGTTCCAAATGATAGGGAAAACCGTGATCAAATGACAAGCCTTGCAGCACGAGTGGCGGCTGCATTAAAAACTGCAAAAGAGCAAGGTCACCCCAATCCAATGGTAACCGGAGCCGTACCATTCGATTATGAAAAGGATGCCCAGCTCATCGTACCCGGAATGATATGGACATCAGTACCTTTGAAAGACTTAGGCACAAGTCAGCAAGTGGGAACTTCGAAACCGGACTATGAAATTGAATCCGTACCGGAACCTTCTCGGTATATGGATGGTGTGGAACAAGGTCTCACTCATATTAAAAGCGGCCATCTTGACAAAATCGTCCTATCAAGATCGTTGCATCTCACTTCATCGGAGCCGGTGAATATCAATCAGTTGCTTCAAAATTTGGCACGCCATAATAAGAACGGGTATACCTTTGCCGTTGATTTACCGCAGCCCGAAACGGAAAACGCGGATCCCGATAACCTGAAAACACTAATCGGGGCTAGTCCAGAATTGCTTGTTTCAAGAACGGGGTTACAGGTGGTGGCCAATCCTTTGGCAGGTTCCAGGCCAAGAAGCGACGATCCGATAGAGGATAAGCGACGGGCGGAAGAGTTGCTCTCCTCAGCTAAGGATTTACATGAACATGCTGTTGTCGTCCAAGCTGTGGCAGAGGCCCTGCGCCCATTTTTCAAAAAGATGGATGTACCGGAAAAACCATCAGTGATACATACCGAAACCATGTTGCATCTATCTACAGAAGTAAAAGGAGAACTTCAAGATCCTGAAACTTCCTCGTTGGAGCTGGCGATTGCGCTTCATCCAACTCCGGCCGTTTGCGGCTCTCCGTCCGAATGGGCCCGGGAAGCCATTCAGGAAATCGAACCGTTTGATCGTGGCTTCTTTACGGGCATGGTCGGCTGGTGCAATGCAGAAGGAGACGGCGAATGGATCGTTACCATTCGGTGTGCGGAGGTAGAAAAACAGGTTCTTCGCTTATTTGCTGGGGCAGGAGTCGTTGCGGAATCCAAGCCAGAAGAGGAATTGGCGGAAACATCGGCTAAATTCCAAACGATGCTGCGTGCAATGGGAATAGATCCAAAGTCATTAAACTAAAGAGTGTGGGGGGATAAAGAATGTTAACAGGGTGTTCTTCATGGCCTGCGGATTATGCGGATTTATATAAACGGGAGGGGTGTTGGAAAGGGAAAACCTTCGGGGAAATGTTGCGTGATCGTGCCGAAAAACAAGCTGACAAGATCGCCATTACCAGCGGGGACAGAAACATGAGCTATGCAGAATTGGATAATCGTGCCGACCGGTTGGCTGCTGGTTTCCAGGAACTAGGAATCAAGCAATTGGACAGGGTAGTCGTCCAGCTCCCCAATGTAATCGAGTTCTTTGAAGTTTGTTTTGCATTATTCAGATTAGGCGCATTGCCAGTGTTTGCCCTTCCATCACACCGAAGCAGCGAAATTAACTATTTTTGCGAATTCTCAGAGGCGGTTGCCTACATCATCCCTGATAAGCACGCTGGTTTCGACCACCGTACGCTGGCAAGAGGTGCAAAAAGTAAGAATGAAAAATTAAACGTCATTGTCACGGGGGATGCTGCGGAATTTGGGAATTTGGCTGATTTATATATCGATCCAAAAAAAACCGGAGCAAAAGTGGCTTCAAGTGACATTGCCTTTCTTCAATTATCCGGGGGAAGTACAGGGCTCTCCAAACTGATTCCAAGAACACATGATGATTATATGTACAGCTTGGAGGTTAGCGCCGAAGTTTGCGGGTTGGACAAGGATAGTGTTTACCTCGCCGTGCTGCCGATCGCCCATAACTTCCCAATGAGCTCGCCAGGGACCCTCGGAACCCTTTATGCAGGCGGCAGAGTGGTTCTTTCACCAGGCCCTAGTCCTGACGAAGCCTTTCCGCTTATTGAAAAACAAGGCGTGACGATTACGGCACTAGTACCGCCCCTTGCTTTGAGATGGCTTGATGCGATATCCACCCGCCACCATGATTTATCCAGTCTCCAGGTGCTGCAGGTGGGGGGAGCGAAGTTCAGTGCGGAAGCTGCCCGTCGGGTATCCCCAGCTTTTGGGTGTAAACTGCAACAAGTATTCGGCATGGCCGAAGGACTGGTTAACTATACAAGATTGGACGATCCGGAAGAGATCATCGTCAATACTCAAGGCAGGCCGATGTCAAAATATGATGAAGTGCGCATTGTCGATGAGGAAGACAGAGATGTTGAGCAGGGTGAGGTGGGGCATTTGTTAACGCGGGGGCCTTACACCATCCGTGGCTATTACAAAGCGGAAGAGCATAATGCGAAGGCATTCACGATAGATGGATTTTACCGAACGGGTGACCTGGTAAGTATGACCGAGACGGGCTATATCGTCGTTGAAGGGCGGGATAAGGATCAAATCAACCGCGGCGGTGAAAAGATCGCCGCCGAGGAAGTGGAAAACCATCTCCTGGCACATGAGTCTGTACATGATGTCGCCATCGTTTCCATGTCCGATGATTATTTAGGCGAAAGATCCTGCGCCTTCGTGATACCGCGCGAGAAGGCCCCGACGGCAAAGGAACTTAAACTATTCCTGAAGGAGCGGGGACTTGCCGCTTTTAAAATTCCTGATCGGATTGAGTTCACCGAGTCCTTTCCAAAAACGCCGTTAGGTAAAGTGAGTAAAAAAGCCTTGCGGCAAATCATATCAGATAAACTGAACAATCAACTTACACTGAAGTGACTAAATAAACTATATAGAAGGAGTGATAATGATGGCTATTCCTGCTATCACACCATACGCAATGCCTGTGGAATCCGAGTTAACAAAGAATAAAGTTTCGTGGAAAGTCGATTCATCGCGGGCGGTGCTTCTCGTTCATGACATGCAACAATATTTCCTCGATTACTATACAGTAACCGAATCACCGATAACGGAACTGATCTCGCATATACAGGCAATAAAAAGCCGTTGCGTGGACCTGGGCATCCCTGTTGTCTATACAGCTCAGCCTGGCAATCAAAACCCTGACGATCGTGCACTACTTACCGATTTCTGGGGCCCGGGACTTGATGACGATATCAATCAAACTAAAGTCATTGACGAGGTTGCTCCAAGCGAGGATGACATTGTCCTTACTAAATGGCGCTACAGTGCATTCAAACGGACGAATCTCCTTGAAATGATGAGGGAGCAGGGACGTGATCAACTTATCATCTGCGGGGTCTATGCACATATCGGCTGTCTTCTGACGGCAAGCGAGGCCTTCATGCAGGATATCGAGCCATTCCTGATAACGGATGCAGTAGCGGACTTTTCGTTGGATGAACATAAAATGGCGATCAAATACGCAGCTGAACGATGTGCCGTCACAACATCGACAGCACGATTGCTCGAACAATTGAATAACGGCGGACAGCAAGAAAAAGAAAATCAAGGTTTGACGTTGGATGGCCTAAGGTTTGCCATCGCTGACCTTATGGGCGAATCGCCATCGGATATAGGTGACCATGAAGATCTAGTGGATATAGGAATGGATTCGATTAGAATGATGAGCCTTGTTGAAATCCTAAGAGGAAAAGGGGCGGAAATCAATTTCATGCAGATGGCTGAAAAACCGACACTCGCCGCGTGGTGGGAACTATTATCGTCACAAAAGGTGTTAGCTTGAATTAGAAACAGGAAGGAGGTAATTCGGAGTGCTTAATATTCAGGATCAAGATGTGCGCTGGAAGTTGACCGGCGCACAATCCGGTATCTGGTTCGCTCAGCAGCTGGAGCCGGATAACCCGATATATAACACAGGGGAATACATAGAAATAGCCGGACAGATTGATATCGTGCATTTTGAACAGGCACTGACGCAGGCGGTCAAGGAGGCGGAGTTTTTACATGTCCGCTTTGGCGAGGATCTTGAAGGGCCGTTTCAAACGAGTGGGAAATCGCTTGATTTTCCTTTTACATTCATGGACTTAAGCGAAGAGGAAAACTCCCGGCACAAGGCCATGCAATGGATGAAAGAAGATTTGGCTCATCCTATAGACTTGAAAAATGACCCGCTCTTCAATCAAGTTTTATTCAAGGTGGAATCGGACCGCTTTTTCTGGTATCAACGCATTCACCATATTGTCATGGATGCATTTGGTTTTTCCCTTATCTCACAACGTGTAGCCAAATTATATACGGCACTTCAAAAAGGGGAAAATGTGAACGAAGCTGCCTTTTCCCCTCTACGTACACTGCTTGAGGAAGATAAGGCATATAGGAATTCCGAAAAGTTCGAAGGTGATCGCCAGTTTTGGCTAGAACGTTTTGCCGATCAGCCGGAGGTCATGAGCCTAGCGGATCGAGCACCCAGGACTTCTAAAGGCTTCCTTAGCCAAACGGGTTATTTATCACCTTCCACTACACAAGCTTTAAAAGCGAACGCCCATAAATATTCGGGAAGCTGGCATGAAGTGGTGATTGCGGTGACGGCCGTTTATGTGAACCGTTTGACTGGATCGGAAGACGTCATCCTCAGTTTACCGATGATGGGACGGTTGGGGTCTTCCTCATTGAACATCCCCAGCATGGTCATGAATCTGTTGCCGCTGCGATTGTCTGTAAAGCCTGAGATGAGCTTCAAAGAATTGGTGCAGCAAGTGTCCAAGGAGGTCCGTAACATCCGCCGCCATCAAAACTACCGCCATGAAGAATTGCGCCGAGATCTTAAATTGCTGGGTGATAACCAGCGATTATTCGGACCGCAAATCAATGTCATGCCGTTTGACTATGGCCTCGATTTTTCAGGAATCAAGGCGATCACACATAAGCTTGCCACCGGTCCTGTCGATGATTTGTCGATTAACATCTATGACAAGTCTGATGGAAAAGGGCTGAGGATCGATATTGATGCGAACCCGGAAGTATATGGCCTCGAAGATTTAGGTACCCATCATGCACGGTTTTTGAGCTTTCTTGAAAAGGTTGCGATTGCAGAGGGAAATCGATCGATCGGGGAAGTTGAACTTCTATTGCCCGAGGAACACCAGCAGGTCCTGCTTGAATGGAATCGAACGGCAACGGAGATCCCAACTGGACTTTTACCCCGATTGTTCGAGGACCAGGTGCGAAAAACCCCTGATTGGACGGCCGTAATCGATGATAACGTAGTTCTTACATATAAAGATTTAAACAGGCGGGTCAATCAACTGTCACACCTCCTTTTGGAGAAGGGGCTGGAACCTGAGAAATTCGTGGCCATCGCTTTGACGCGTTCGGTGGATATGGTCATTTCCATGTTAGCGGTTTTAAAGACGGGAGCGGCTTATTTGCCTATCGACCCGGATTATCCATCAGATCGAATCGAATTCATGCTGGAAGATGCCAGGCCTGCAGCCATCATAACCAGTAAAGGGATTGCCTCGAAACTAACGGATGCCAAAGGAGCGGAGCGCATCTTTCTGGATGAGGAAGAGACCACTCTAGCGCTAGCGGAACAGCCGGATGCAAATGTGGAGAATGAAAACCGGAAGGGAACGATGTCCCCGCTTAACCCGGCTTATATGATTTACACTTCGGGTTCTACCGGGAAGCCAAAAGGTGTCGTGATTCAATCGCAAAGCCTTATCAATTTCCTATCTTCGATGCAAAACGAATTTTCTTTGGATCATCGCGACCGTCTTCTGGCTGTTACAACCATTGCCTTTGATATATCCGGTTTGGAAATCTTCCTGCCGCTTTTGAATGGGGCAAGCTGTGTCATTGCCGCTAAGGAAACGATTCAAGATCCGAAGACCTTGTCCGAGATGATCGTTCAGCATGAGATAAGCATCATGCAGGCCACACCAACGCTTTGGCATTCACTTGTAGCGAATTATCCTGATGTGATAAAGAATTTCCGGGTGTTAGTTGGCGGAGAGGCCCTTTCGATCAGCCTGACAAATGCTTTACATGAATTAGGATGTGAAGTGACAAACCTGTACGGACCGACGGAAACAACGATATGGTCTTCAGCCATTACCCTTGATCCGGAACAGAGCGGTATGCCATCGATCGGCAAGCCACTTTGGAATACACAGGTATATGTGCTGGATGCAGCCTTGAAGCCCGTTCCTAAAGGCACTGTAGGGGAATTATATATCGCGGGTACAGGGCTTGCGCGTGGATATTTAGGACGCCCGGATTTAACTGCTGAGCGGTTTATCGCTAATCCATATGGTCCAAAGGGCAGCCGCATGTATCGCACCGGCGATCTTGTTCGTTGGCGTAGTGATGGCACACTGGATTATATCAGCCGTGCCGATCATCAAATCAAAATAAGAGGGTTCCGCATCGAATTAGGGGAAATCGAAGCAAGGCTTACCCGCCATCCTGACATCGAGCAGGCTGCAGTCATCGTACGCGAAGATCAGCCGGGCGATAAACGGATCGTTGCCTATATCGTTCCATCTTTGGGAGTGACGGCGGATGTTGTGGAAATACGGGAATTTGTAGGCTGTGTTTTGCCGGAATACATGGTCCCATCCGCTATCGCTGAGCTGGAGGAGTTGCCATTGACTCCAAATGGAAAGCTCAACAGGAAGGAATTGCCCGCGCCTGATCTTTCTGCACTTGTTTCCGAACGCGCTCCCAGAACACCGCAGGAGGAAATCGTCAGCGATCTTTTCGCCGAGGTCCTGGGCCTTTCAAGGGTGGGTATCGATGATAGCTTCTTTAATTTAGGCGGTCACTCTCTTCTTGCCTCGACTTTGATGGCTCGAATAAGAGATACATTCGGAGTTGAAATAGGCATTGGTAAATTGTTCGAGACACCGACCGTTTCCGGTCTTGTCAAACAGCTTTCTAACGGGAGAAGTGCAAGGTTGCCTGTTAAAAAGGCACAAAGGCCAAAACAGGTGCCTCTTTCCTTTGCCCAGCGGCGATTATGGTTCCTTCATAGCCTGGAAGGTCCGAGCCCGACGTATAACATTCCGCTCGTGGTTGAAATGTCCGGTGAAATTGATACCGGGGCACTCG
>NZ_PHNG01000694.1:0-90765 GCF_002803435.1 Bacillus sp. mrc49
TTCTTCTGCGATCCCGCCTAAATGTAAATCCCATTTCCTCCCTCCTCTAGAACCTTAAAGGGTTTTCCTATATAATTTTAAGGAAAAGCTGTTTTCGTATACTTTGTTGCTATTCACCAAGTAATGCGGTGTGGTTGATTTCCCCATGAACGCCTGGGGTCTCACCTGTCACGCTGCTCTCGCAGGAGTCTCGCAATCTGCTCCAAAAACAACAATCCTTACGAAAAGAGTGTAAGGAAAAGCTGAAAAGTGTGGTGACCCCCTTGTTCAAATTGTTATTAATAGAAGATGATACGACATTATTCAATGAAATGAAAGATAGATTGACGCAATGGTCTTATGATATTCATGGAATCAGTGACTTCAGTAAAGTCTTTCTCGAATTCTCGGACATCAATCCTGATTTGGTCATCATTGATATCCAGCTGCCGAAGTTCGATGGATTCCATTGGTGCAGGCTGATCCGGGCGCACTCCAATGTTCCCATCATCTTTTTATCGTCCCGCGATCATCCTACAGATATGGTGATGTCGATGCAGCTTGGGGCGGATGACTTCATCCAGAAACCCTTTCATTTCGATGTACTTATTGCCAAGATACAGGCCACCCTTCGCCGTGTTTATAATTACAATACCGAAAAAATCGAGTTGAAAACCTGGTGCGGCGCAACAGTCGATTATGAAAAGAATACCGTCTCCGCTGAGTCTGGATCGATTGAATTGACGAAAAATGAAATTTTCATTTTGAAAAAGCTCATTGAACAAAAAAACAAGATCGTCAGCCGCGAAGAATTAATCAACAGCTTATGGGATGACAAGCGCTTCATAAGCGATAACACCCTTACCGTCAATGTGAACCGTTTACGTAAAAGGTTGGATGAATTAGGGTTGGGGGCTTATATCGAAACGAAGGTCGGACAAGGCTATATCGCCGTTGAAGAGGTAAATGCATGATCAGGAAATACTTGGCAGAAAGATTCGGCTGGATCACCTTCTTCACATTCCTTCATCTATTCATCATCTTAGTCGCCTATCTTGATTCAGCCATTCCCGTGAAGCCCATCATGTACATAGTCTTTTTATCTCTAATCATGTTTTGTATCTTTTTGATTTTCCGTTATAAAAAAGAAACCCATTATTATAAACTGCTGGAAGCCCGGGAAGACAACCTGGACTTAACCAATCTAGCAGAAGCCGACAGCCCTTTCGAAAGAATCATCGAATGCAGTATCATGAACCAGACTGAATTATTGAAGCAAAGCGCCGAAAAGAGCCAAATGACATTGGAGCAGGAGAAGGATGAATTATTATCTTGGATACATGAAGTGAAGACCCCCTTAACGGCGATGCATTTAATGATCGACCGCTTGGAGGATGGCATGCTGAAATCTCATTTGACTTATGAGTGGTTAAGGATCCACCTGCTTCTCGATCAGCAGCTCCATCAGAGGCGCATGCCTTTCATCGAAAATGACTTGTATATGGAGAATATGAACTTGGAAACCATCATTTTCGATGAGATCAAAACATTGCAATCATGGTGCATCCAAAAAGGCATCGGCTTTGACATGCAATTGGATGGGACCGAAGTGCTTAGTGATGCCAAATGGCTCGCTTTCATCATCAGGCAATTATTGACGAACTCGATTAAATACAGTGAAAACACCGACATTTTGATAAAAAGCTATATCCACGATGAACAAACGATCCTCCAAGTGAAGGATTGCGGCCGAGGCATCGATTCGAAGGACTTATCACGCATTTTTGATAAAGGTTTTACGTCGACGACAAATCATCGCGACAGTGCGGCAACAGGGATGGGGTTATATTTAACCAAGAAGGCGGCAAAATCCCTATTCATCTCGATTGATGTAATATCAAAGCCTGGAGTGGGAACGACCATGACCTTACGCTTCCCAAAGCGGAATGACTTCGTGAATATAACAAGCATGTGACAAAAGTGTCACATGCTTTTATTCTTTGTTCGGCCAATCGCAGGAAAAAGCATACATGGCCTTCTATAATAAAGATATAGAAAAAAGGAGTGTATCGATATGAATATATTAGAAGCGAAAAAAATCCATAAAAGCTATGGGAATAAGCTTAATAAACAGGAGGTACTAAAGGGTCTCGATATAAGCATCGCGGAAGGTGAATTCGTCAGTATCATGGGGGCATCCGGTTCAGGAAAAACGACGTTGCTGAATGTCCTTTCCTCCATTGATAAAATCAGCAGCGGCACCATTACAATCGATGGACAAGAAATTTCGGGGATGAAAGAAAAAATGCTCGCCGAATTCAGGAAGAACCATCTCGGCTTCATCTTCCAAGAATATAATTTATTGGACACACTGACCGTCAAAGAAAATATCCTCTTGCCTTTATCGATTACAAAAACACCTAATCGCGAAGCGTTTCAAAAGTTCGATGCCGTGGCAAAGGAGCTTGGCATTTATGAAGTGAAGGATAAATATCCAAATGAAATATCCGGAGGGCAAAAACAACGTACTTCTGCGGCGCGGGCTTTCATCCATGAGCCGAGCATCATTTTTGCCGATGAGCCGACCGGGGCGCTTGATTCCAAATCCGCTTCCGATTTATTGAACAAACTGAGTGATATGAACAAAAAACACAAAGCGACGATCATCATGGTCACCCACGATCCCGTGGCAGCAAGTTATTGCAGCAGAGTCATTTTCATTAAAGATGGACAAATCTATACCCAATTGAATAAAGGGGAAGAAACGAGGCAAACCTTCTTCAAGGACATCATGAAAACACAAGGTGTATTGGGCGGTGTGCAAAATGAGCATTAATCAACTCATCTTTCGGAACCTGAAGAAGAACCTGAAAAACTATTACCTTTATGTATTTGCTTTGGTCTTCAGCGCCTCGCTTTATTTCGCATTTGTCACCTTGCAATATGACCCAGCGATGGATAAAGCGGAAGGTTCCATAAAAGGCGCCGCTGCCATCAAGACTGCATCGATCCTGCTTGTTGCGATCGTTTCCATATTCCTCTTTTATGCCAATAGCATTTTCATAAAACGGCGCAGTAAGGAAATTGGCTTATTCCAATTGATAGGCATGACAAAAAACAGGATCTTCCGTATCCTGAGCGCGGAAAACTTCATCTTATATTTCTGTTCCGTGTTCATGGGGATCTTCATAGGGTTTGCCGGTTCCAAATTGATCATGATGATCTTATTTAAGATTACCGGTGTCCATGCGATCGCAACTCTGCAATTTTCGATCTTGCCGCTTATACAAACGTTGATCGTTTTTAGCGTCATCTATCTTTTCATCATGTTGATGAATTATATCTTCATTAAAAGGCAGACCATTTTATCCCTATTCAGGGTGACTTCCTTGACTGAAGGAAAAGTGAAAAAGGTATCAATGTTTGAAATGATCATCGGCGTATTCGGGATCCTCCTGATCATTAGCGGCTATGTCGTTTCCTCCAAATTATTCGATGGAGCGTTCATGGAAATGACCGAGCTTTTTATGGCGATGATCTTCATTTTGGCATCCGTCATCATCGGGACCTATCTATTTTATAAAGGATCCGTAAGCTTCATTTTTAATATCGTTCGTAAAAATAAAAAGGGCTACTTGAATATCAATGAAGTTTTGTCCCTTTCATCGATCATGTTCCGGATGAAATCGAATGCAATTTTGCTGACGATCATCACGACCGTTTCCGCCCTGGCGATTGGATTATTATCGTTAAGCTATATCGCCTACTACTCAGCTGAAAAAATGGCGGCGACTTCCATCCCTAACGATTTTTCCTTGACCGATAAGAAAGATGCCGAGGCATTCAAACAAGCTTTGTCCGCAAGTAACATTGCTTATGCCGAAGAAAAAATTGAAGTCCTCCAAATCAAAGTCAATGCAAGGAATATATTGGAGAAAAACCTGGGAGCGGTGAATTTCGATCCGAACAACATGGTTCTTTCCGTCATCAGTGAGAAATCCGTTAAAGGGATCAATCTAGCCGAGGAAGAGACGCTGTTTAGCGGGTACAGCAGCATGCTTGAGAAAGTCATGCCCTTGAAGGATTCCGGAAAGGTTGAATGGAAGGGCAAACATGAGGTGATACCGCAAACCTACATGGGCCTGAACGATGAAAGCATCCTTCCCTACTATTTCACCAATGGCGGAATGCCCGTCGGGATTGTCGATGATGCAATATTCAATCGGTTGAAAAAGGATATCGATCCGGAAATCCAGAAAATCTCATCCATTAATATCGGGATCGATATCCAGGATGAAGCAAAAATTCCCGCCGCGAATGAAACGTTCAAAAAAATGAACTTTAACGAAAAACATATCCAAGAATCGCAGCTTGAAACGTTCGATCATCAGAAGAAGAATATGGGCCTCATGATGTTCATCGTCGGCTTTTTGGGACTGACCTTCCTAATAACATCCGGCTGTATTCTCTATTTCAAGCAAATGGATGAAAGCGAAAATGAAAAATCGAATTATACGATTTTACGAAAACTCGGTTTCACCCAAGGTGATCTACTAAAAGGTATCCAAACAAAGCAAATATTCAATTTTGGCATTCCTTTAGTCGTCGGGCTGCTTCATAGTTATTTCGCAGTCCAGTCAGGCTGGTTCTTATTCGGAACCGAGGTTTGGACACCGATGATCATCGTCATGGTATTATACACTGCCTTGTATTCGATCTTCGGGATCCTGTCCGTCCTGCATTACAAAAAGGTCATTAAAGATTCGCTTTAACAATCATATTAAGGGACAGTTACTCGCGAGTTTAGCCACTTTACTCGCGAGTTTCGTGCGTTTATCCGTGAATTTAGCCTTTGCATCGAATGCGAGACGGGTTGTCATAAAAATTGCGCGTTTCACATGACATTGGAGCCGTTTCTTGTCAATTTCCTGCTTAACTCTCAAATTCGGTCCGGATTCTTCGTATAATCACAGCTTTCTTTCACCATATCGGAGCGTTACTCGCCAATTTAACGACGTTACTCGCCAGTTTCGTGCTTTTTCTCGCGAGTTTAGGCTACGGAAGGTGCGACACTCCTGCGGGAAATGCGGTCTAGGGAGCTCCTGCAGTGAAATGAAACGGTCGATGTATAGTTCTCCAAAACGTGAATCAGAAATCTACCTTCGCTTTAATGCAGAGTTTAGCTAAAAAAAGTACCCTACCAGATAGACTTTTTAAGGTGTCCATCCGATAGAGTAAATATATGTACCACCGAGTTTTTCCTTCTATTCCTTTTACAGGACCGCAGCCGGTTTCATCATTTGCTTGATCAGTTCCTTGTTGCGCTTTTTAAAGATTTCATTATGGGAGGAGACCATTCCCACCCCAAGTGCATCGGGCTGAATATATTGCTTTGCCTTGTTTACGGCATTTGCCGCATCTTGGAAGGTTCCTGCAATTAGATGCAATTTGCCGTCATGGTGCAGGATATCACCCGCAGCATAAATTCCATCCATCGAGGATTCACTGGAAGCATTGCCTTCAATATAATAATTATCGACCATTGCAATATCCACTTTACTATTTTGCAGCAGCGATGTATCGCGCTCATATCCATGATTGATGATGACCTCGTCGACCGGCAGGTAAGAAACCTCACCCGTCGTATGGTTGGTCAATTCGACATGTTCGATCGATTCATGATTGGCACACGCGATCAGCTTAGTGATCGTTGTATTCAAGAAGCAAACGGCTGAGCTTTCCATCAACTGCCTTGCCTGTGATTCATGACCAGCTAAGCTATCTTTCCTGTATGTCAGATAAACTTTTTTGGCGACTGGCTCCAATTCATTAGCCCAATCGATTGCCGAATTGCCGCCACCTGAGATGATCACCGTTTTATCCTTGAATCTGTTGAATGATTTAACGGTATAGTTCAGATTGGAAACCTCAAACCTTTCCGCCCCTTCTATCTCCAGTTTTTGAGGATTCAAGATTCCGCCGCCAACCGCAACAATGATCGTCTTGGAATAATGCTTTTGACCGGATGCTGTAAGTAAAACGAATATCCCTTCCTCATTACGTGTGATCGATTCCACTTTCTCATTCAACACGACGGTTGGATTGAACGTTAAGCCTTGCTCCACCAGCTGCTCGATTAACTTCTCTCCTGTAGTCGGTGTCAGTCCGCCTACATCCCAAATCATTTTCTCCGGATATACATGAATCTTCCCGCCTAGCTGCGGCTGGTATTCAATGATTTTCGTCTTCATTTCCCTTAAGCCGCTATAAAAAGTGGAGTACAGGCCTGCGGGCCCCCCTCCAATAACTGTAACATCAAATAAATCTTGCTGTTCCATTTCCGTTCACTCCTCGGTAATCAAATGTTATTGATTATCATTCTCATTTAATCGTACACCCTTTTCGTCACTTTTTCAATATGAATTTATGAAATAAGTGAGCAAACTTACCATTCTTTATAAACGTATGAATGATAAATGGAGTAATAGAATGAATTTTAGGTTAAAAACGGACTGAGGGTATGGAACGTCAATGAATATTATTGTTAAATTATTTTTAGCCTCGTTCTTAACCTTGTTACCTATGAGCTCATGGTTGGCTGTTGATAATTACTTCGCAGGAATTCCCACTTGTTGTATGAGTTGATAGGCTTTCAAAGCCATTTCAACGTTTAATCTGTTCTCTGGCGCATCAAAATCAAAATCAAGAATCTTTTTTATTTTTTCCAGCCGATGATAGAGGGTTTGTCTTACAACATGTAATTTTTGGGCAGTAAGCTTCTTTGAGCGATCAAGCTCAAAGTATTTTGCTAAAGTCAGAAGCAATTCCGTTCCATATTCCTTATCATAGGATATTAAAGGAGAGAGATAATCCTCAATAAAATGGGCTGTATCTTGATCATGCTGAATTACATGTATCAACCGAAAGATGCCAAGATCTTCGTAAAAGGCACTTGTTGAAAACGCACGATAATTTAAAGCTAACTGCGCTTCTCGATACCCGGTATGAGCATCCAAAAGTAACTGGTATTGTCGCCCAATGCCTATACGGATTTGGCTAGATTCACCTTCTTTAACATAGAGCAAGGCATTGATCACTTTCAAGAAGCGTGCCTTAGAAGAATCGGCAGTTCCAAGATCAATAGCTAATACAATAATATGATTTCTTATTGAGGTGATATAGGGTGTAAAAGAATATTTTGCGAACCCAGAACGAATTTTTAAAGAATATTGATAAATAGCAGATTCATTTTCTTCATCCGATAAACTTAATGAAGACGGATGAAGTGCATCTTCAATATCAACGATTGCAACTCGATAATATATAGAAGCGCGCTTAGATTTTAACGAAATAAATCCCCTTGCTTTTTCCTCATTATTGATGCGTCTATATAGTAAATCATTTAGCCATGTAGATTCTAAGCGTAATCGTTTTTCATCCAAATAATGTTTGCGCAGTAAGTCTTGCGAGATTGCTAGAGAAGCACGATCAAGTATTAGGAAATCAAATTCATCCGATTCACGATCTAAAACCATAACAAGGTACGCCCAGATTTGATCCATCGCACCGATCGGTTGGAGAAGAATAGTTTGGTTTAAGGCCTTCCATTCAATGGGCGACTCATTTGTAATCCGGTCATGCCAGTGTTCTTTATCATCATAAATGGTTTGCAGTAGCTGCTCCATAAATTCATTTTTCAATCCTGGAATCGAAAAAGGCGTTCCCTCAATGGGAAGATAGATAATCGGTGCTTCTGTCTTTTGTTGCAACAACTTTAAGATACTTGATAACCCATGAGTAGTGAGTGACAATGAATGGAACTCTCTTGATATCGAATCTAATGTAACCAACTTCTCATGATGAACATTAATGATAAACGAATGTAAATCCTGTGCTATTTCAACGAAATTTATGAATTCCTTGAAAATGATAATCGGAAAGTTATACTCATTTGCCATCTCAATCATTTCATTAGGGACCTTTTCGAAGTAGTGTCCAAGTTCTATACATAAACATGAAGCGTTGCGTTCGATAAGATTTAATAAAAATGATGTATTGGATGAGTCTCTCCATTCAAACCCAAATCCGGTGGAGAGTATCAGTTCCCCTCCTTGAAAGATGGTATCATCGAAAAACGGAATTTCAAGGACATGTGTCCATTTGACTTGACGGTGCAATCCGCTAGCCCCCGCTACTACCTCCGTTTTTGAAAAGAGCGAGCGCTTAAGAACATCTTGTACTGTAAGCATGTGTACCACCTCATTTAATAATTTTTAGCTGTATCATTTTATTATAACTATACTAGAATATCTAAGCCCATAAAATAATGGATCCCTATCTCTGTTTCTCCCCCTCATAATGTTCTTTTACGTGCTTTGTTGAAAAAACACCTTAATCAAACCTGAGAATCTTTCTTAATAGGATCTTACACCATTTTTCATCAGTTATATGTGTGCATGAACGGTGTGGTATTGAAACTTAAAACGACCAAAACATTGGATTATGGAAAAATCATCACTTTTTTAAAGATTCACGATGACCAAAAGTGCTTGGGTTAAAAAAAAACTAATATACATTTAACCTCGTGTCTAATGAAAGGGTTATCATTTCCCTGTAAGATTTTAGAATGTTCAATTAATTAAATGCAACTAAAAAGGAGAATGAACAATGATAGTAGGGGTTCCTAAAGAATTAAAAATCGCAGAGACTAGAGTGGGATTAAATCCATCATGGGTACAAAAATTAACAGCTTTCGGTCATGAAGTACTCATACAAAGCATGGCAGGTGAAGCTAGTGGTTTTTGTGACGAGAAATATATTTTGGCTGGCGCAAAAATAGTGAACACGATTGACGAAATTTATGAGAAGGCAGAATTTGTTGTTAAGGTGAAGGAACTTCAACCCTATGAATACGACCTTCTTAAAGAAAATCAAATGATAATGGCATGGTTTCATTTGGCAGAAGATGTGAATCATGAGATGACACAGGCCTTACTAGATAAAAAAGCTATTTCCATATCAATGGAATTAATCGTTTTACCTGATGGGACAAGACCTACGATTAAGCCAATGAGTGAAATTGCAGGAACATTAGCCATGCTTGAAGCAGTCAAATATGCTCAATATGGTTATGGTGGAAAGGGAATCCTTCTCCGGAAACTGGCAGGTTTACCGTCGAGCAAAGTATTCATACTTGGTGGTGGCAATGCTGGGCTCAATGCTGCGCAAGTTGCGATGGGCCTTGGATTGAATGTAACAATCATGGAAGCATCAATGAAACGCATCGATTATTTGAACAATCAGTTGCCACAGGTGGATATTTTGTGTTGGGATAAGGATATGATGTTCGAAGAACTTATTGAAAGTGATGTCTTAATTAATACAATTTATCCGATGCCAGGGGTGACCGAATCCATCATAACACGAGAGATGGTCAGTAAGATGAAACCCCATTCCATTATTATTGATATTGCAGGAACGGGTATCATTGAAACCTCACGTTATACGACTTTAGAGAATCCGGTTTACTACGAACAAGATGTCCTACATTACTGTGTCCCGAATATGCCGGCACTATGTCCACAAACCTCGACAAACATGATGTTAATGACAACCGGCCCATATATTATCGACATTGCGAATAATGGTTTGAAAGAGGTTGTAGAAAATGATGTCATAGTAAGAAATTGTATCAGCACCTTGAACGGTGAAATTGTTCATCACGAAGTTGGGATCAATCATGACATGCCTTATACAGATATAAAAAATGAGTTACTATTGTCGCGTCTATAGAATACTCATACCCTGACGTTTCATTTCTATTGATCAGAAATATTGAAAAAGTTGTTACTGAAGAAATTCCTAGAGTCAGTAAAGATGCTAGCGAGAAAACTTTCACAGGAATTTTCTTCGTTAGTCTGCAGACGGAATTCCTTACGAGGAATGGGGAAATAAGACAACGAATTGACGGGTAATTCAAAGCACGCTCCCTAGCATCTTTCTGACTTTTTTATGATTTCTAGAAACCCACCGGATAAAAAAACCATGGAAGTAGTAATATTGTTCCTATTTCTTACAAAAGGTTAAATCAGGTAAAGGAGGAGAGTATTTCACATGTCAAATATAAGGAAAACGGATAGAACACTGACACTCATTCCAGTTGTATTGTTTGGTTTTTCATTTATGGGTTTAACCACAGCTTTTACTACGTATGGAATAGCAGCCAATATTTCCCACGGCACAGTTCCAGGGGCAATGATAGTTGCCCTAGTGGTAATGATGTTTACTGCTTACAGTTATGGGAAAATGGCAATTGCGTTTCCATCTTCCGGTTCTGCGTATGTTTATACGCAAAAATCGCTCAATCCCTCTGTTGGATTTCTTGTCGGATGGGTGATCTTAATGGATTATCTATTCATGCCAATGGTGAATTATTTAGTATTTGGTATTTTTTTCTCAGCTGCCTTTCCTATAATTCCAAGTTATATCTGGATTGCAGGTATGCTGATTCTCGTCACTTTTATCAATATTAAAGGATTGAAGATTGCCACGAATGTAAACGCATTCATAACGATTTTTGCTTTTCTTTTTATCCTTATCTTTATCAGTTTTTCTATTAAGGAAATTTTCATGGGAGAAAGCACTGCAACTCTTTTATCTCTTGAACCATTCTATAATTCGAAAGAACCCTTTTCTTATACAATAGCTGGAGCAGCATTATTATGCTTTTGTTTCCTTGGGTTTGAATCAGTTACAGCGTTTTCAGAAGAGACAGTGAACCCTAAGAAAACAATTCCCCGAGCTGTTATTTTAATTACGCTTGGTGGTGGTTTAATCTTTACAAGTGTTTCATATTTCTCGTATCTTGTTTGGCCAGAGTATAGCACATTTAATAATCCAGATTCGGCTGCCTACGAAATTATTAAACTTGTTGGTGGAAAGGTAATGTACTCAATATATCTTGCTCTTTACGCACTAGCTGTACTGGGTAGTGCCATGTCTTCCCAGGCAAGTGCCTCACGAGTTCTCTATACGATGGGACGGGACGGACAGTTTCCTGAAAAGTTCTTTGGCACCCTGCATCCGAGATATAGAACACCCGTAAATAATATACTAATCATTAGTTTAGTCTCTTTGCTTGCTCTATTTTTAAGTTTAGATCTTGTAGCATCATTTATTAATTTCGGGGCGTTTCTTGCGTACACTTGTGTTAATGTATCAGTAATTGCTCATTATTATATTAGAAATAGAGAGCGTTCGGTAAAAGGAACTCTCTTATATTTATTTGTTCCCATTATTGGAGCTGCTCTTGATATTTTACTACTCTTGAATCTTGATGCTCACTCAAAAGTACTTGGAGTAAGCTGGTTAATAATCGGCTTGATTTATTTACTTGTATTGACAAATGGACTAAAAAAACAGCCGCCAGTACTGAAAATCGAAGAAAATCATGGTGTAGATTTAAAATAAAATCACTAAGTTTATACGAAAGCTGAAAACCATCTTAGATACAATAATTGTCACTTGGAATGATGGAAAACTCTAGATCGCTGAAGTCCCCTACACCCCTCTTTACACAGCCTACAAATAAAAAAGATGCAGCATATACTCTATGCTTTCTCAATCAAAAATAGAGTATATGCTACAGTTTTTTACTATAATTAATGTTTAGTTCGTACGAGGTCTCTTCCCATCAGCTATGAGATCATTGATCCGATCTATGAGCTCAGGCAATTCCTTCATCGTTTTAATCGTAAAATCAGCCCCATTTTGCATAAAGGAATGGGCAGTTTCGGAGATTACATTTTCTTTATCCCATTCTGATAGACTAGTATACTCCTCCAAACTCAATCCCATCTCAGAGCTACCGACAATGACTCCGACCGACCAGACCCCAGCATTGACTCCCTCCTTCATATCCGAAGCGGTATCCCCTATCTTCACTGTTTTCCATGATGCGGATATCCTCAATTCTTCGATGTTGCGATAAATCATGTATGGATAAGGTCTTCCAACCGAATCGGTTGCATCAGGGGTTACATGGAAATCAGGGCCGTAGCCTTTTTTCAACGCATGGGAGACGACGACTTCCATCATGGCATCCGTATACCCCGTTGTCGAACCAATCTTCAGCCCGCGCTTTCTCAATACTTCCACCGTCTCGATGACACCTGGAATCGGATCTGTATAATCTGCCAAGGAAACCATTAATGCCGGTTCGAACTCAGCGTACAATTTTTCGACATCCGCCTCATTGAATCCTCGTCCATATGCCTCTTCCCATAAAGCGGATATCCTCGGCATCGCCAGCATTGCCCGGATATGATCGATTTTCAGCATCCCCATCGGTGCTCTCGCTTCCGCCATCGTCACATCGATGCCGGCATTCTTAAAAATATCCACAAAAACGTTCACTGGCGCAAAACAGCCAAAATCCACCGCTGTTCCAGCCCAATCCAAAATGATTCCCTCTACCTTATTCATCCTGTCACCACTTTCATATAATTTTCTACGATCCTGCCAAGCTTCTCGATATCTTCTCCATGGATTTCCCCGATATTGCCCATGCGGAATGTATTTATGTCCGTCAGCTTTCCGGGATAGATTACGTAACCGTTCATTTTGATAAACTTGTAAAAGTCCTCGAAATCAAAGGTTTCAGTGGGAAAAAGGAATGTCGTGATGATAGGCGATTGTTTATCGGGTGCGATATATGCATGAATCCCCCATTGACTCATCAGCTTCCTCAACCTATCATTATTGGCCTTATAACGAGCGAACCTGGCAGAAATGCCGCCCTCTTCAGCTAATTCCTCCAGCGCTTTGGCAAACGCGGCCACTACATGAGTCGGAGAGGTGAAACGCCATTTCCCATCCTTGTCCATCTCCTTCCATTGATCATATAAATCCAGTGACAAACTGCGGGCATTGCCCTCACAAGCCAATAATTCATCCAGCTTAGCAATGACAAAACCAAAACCAGGAATCCCTTGAATGCATTTATTTGCACTGCTGATCAAATAATCGATTCCGAGTTCAGCTACATTCATGTCAATTCCGCCAAAGCTGCTCATCGCATCGATGATCAAGATTTTCCCCTGTTCCTTTGATACCTTCGAGACCATCTCGATCGGATTTAAGATTCCGGTCGTCGTTTCACAATGGACCATGGCAATATGGGTGATGTCCCGATCTTCAACCAATATGCGGCGAATCTCAGCTTCCTTTGGAAATTCGTTGTACTCAACACCATATTCCCTATAATTCAAGCCGATGCACGCTGCCATTTTCACCATCCGCTTTCCATATGCACCATTCGTAATGATCAGCACCTTATCGGATTCTGAAAGTGCAGTCGTCAGCACAGATTCTACAACAAATGAGCCGCTTCCCTGCATAAGTACTGACGTATATTCTCCGTTCGCAGCATATGCCAAGTCGAGAAGCTGGTTTCTGATTTTTTGGGTGATTTCCTTATAATCAGTTTCCCACGTGCAGCGGTCAACGAGCATTTCTTGCTTCACCGTACTTGTCGTTGTCAGCGGTCCAGGCGTTAATAATTTATAGGTATTCATTTTCCTTCACTCCTCACTGTAATGATCATTGTGCTGATTTAAAGAACTGTTGATGTTGTTTTAATAATTCGACCGTAAGAGGCTGTTTGAATTTCATCGGGTGGGCCGGTTTATTTTTTTCCGTTACCTTTTCACCTTCGTATAGGGCGACAGGATAATGCTTCAACAGGTCTTCTCTAGCGTCTTTGCTGATCGTCTCTGCCATTTTCATCGCCAAACGTGTTTTAGCTTCATCGCCTTTATTCACGACAGCGACGGATTCCGTGTAGGAGAAATCCCCCTCGATTGGATCGACATATTTGATCGGCAAGCCCGACTCTTTAGCCATAACGGCTTGATAGCGTAAACCAAAACCGACAGCCACTTCCCCGGATTGCACTTTATTGATCGGACCTGACCCTGAGCTCTCCAAATGCGGACCGCTATTCGCTATTAAATCATGGAGGACCTTTTTCCCTTCTGCATCACCGTATTGACTGATAATCGCTTGAACTAATAGCCACCCTGTTGAGGAATCCAGAATATTAGGAATGGAAACGAGCCCTTTATATTCCGGCTTTGTTAGGTCCTTAATCGAGCTCGGCATCGGCAGGTCCTTTTGTTTGAGCACTTCCGTATTCACAAAAACGGAGCCGGTATTGGCCAAGATCGGCGTGTAATAGGCTGGATTGGGTTCCAACGCTTTTGTTTCAAATGTAAGGTCCTTGAACATGGGGTGCTGTTTTTGGGCACTTTCGATGAAATAGGAACTCATTGTAACTAGATCGGCCTCGATTTCAGCGCCTTCTGCCAGCAACTTTCCCCCTAATTCGGATGTGCCCAACGATTGAAGGACATATTTCCCTTCGTAACCGGCATTTTTCAAGGATGTCTCCATTGCTGTTGTCGCTTCTTCATCGCCATTCGTATAGATGACCACCCTTTCCTCATCCGCTTTGCCGCTGTTACGGCCTGCCCATACAAATACCAAACTTAAAGCAACTAAAGAAAGTAAGGCTATCTTCCACTTTTTAACCATAATATCCCCCTCATTTATGTTTCGATTGTCTTTTTTGATAATGATCACAAAGCAGCTTCACGATTAGATTTGTAAAAAAGATAAGCAAAGACAAGATGAATATTTCATTGAACTTGGCAAAATGCTGAAGCTCTTTAATTTTGCTGGCCACTAATGTCGTTTGGGCCGTGACCAAAAAGATGATTCCGCTGATCGTCACCATACTATTGATGAAATAGTAGCTGAACATCTCGATCACTGTCGATGCCGAGTTTGGCAGGATGACACGATGGATTGTCTTGATCCAGCTATCCCCCAATAGTTCGCCGGTCGTTTCCCATGAGGGGTTCATTTTCGCCAATGAGTTCTTCGCCATTAAGTAAGGTGTCGTAAAAAAATGAACTATATTACAAACAATGATGATGGCGAAGGTCCCCTTCCAGCTGCTGCCGCTGAAGAGCAGCAAATACGATAAGCCGAGCACCATCCCCGGAACGGTATTCGTCAGCATCGAAATGACATCGATGGAAGCTTTCCCCCTAAGCGGGGTCCGTACATTCAAAACCGCTGAGCTAAAGGCAATGAATGTTCCCAGAATGGCCGTCATCAAGGAAACGAATAAGGAGTTTTTATAAACAGCCGTTAAATCGCTTGATTCGATGGTCGCGATAAAGTGCTTGAATGTGAATGAAAGATCGTAAGGGACACTAGTTAAAAATGGTGCAATGAACATGACCGCAAATACGGAAACCAGCCCTAGCAAGACGAGCAGCGAGATACCCCCAAAACATAAATCCCTCGCTTTATGCTGCGAAATCTCGATATCGCTGAACTTGTCATAATGAACATTACGCTTCTCGAGATAGTTTAATAGAAAAACACTGAATACTGCCGGGATGAGCATGAGAATGGCAATCACGGCACCATTATTGAAATCAGGAATGGATCCCAGCATAACTTGATACAACTGCGTCGCAACAACGGAGTAGGTACCGCCGACTGAAGCCGGTATCCCGAAATCGGTGAAGCTCAAGATGAAAGAAAGTACAAAGGCTCCACCGAGAGTTCCCGACAATGGCCGTATGATCGTATTCATGAAACTTCTTATCGTTCCATCCCCCATCAGTTTTGAAACGACAATGAATCTTTTATCCATATATTTAAAGGAATTGTTTATGAGAAGAAAGGCCGATGGCAATGTATAAATCACATAACCTATCAATAATCCCTTAAAGCCGTATATATCGAATACATTGCTTCCCACAATTTTCGTCATGATTCCTTGATTGCCGAAAGAGTAGATGATCGCAAACCCGAATGTGATGGTCGGAAGCAGCATCGGAATAAGGATCCCCGTTTTGATGACACTTTTTAATGGTCCATATATTCGGGTGCAGTGGATTGAATAGGCGAGACAAAAGGCGATAATGGTCGTTATGACGGCCGTGATCCCCGAAATTTTCAAGCTGTTTCCAAAGGCCTTCATCAGCTCTTCATTTGAAAGGACCGTTACATAATTCGAGAGATTGATGCCATCAGCCGTTTCGAAAGAACGGACGAACAAGATGCCCAAAGGCAAGATAAGAAAAGCGGCAAATAGCAGTAAGATAGGTATATAAATGGCTTGCATTGCCGGTTTTACATCAGGCATACTTTTCACCGAATAAGTTATAAATGTTTTCTTTCTTGATCTCCAGTTGTTTAAGGATGAATTCCCTGACAAAATCATTGGCCGGCTGATTGATGATTTCTTTAGGTGATCCAAATTGAGAAATATTCCCTTGATTGATGATCAAAATTTTATCGGACATCGTCAACGCCTCTTCCGGGTCATGCGTTACGATGATCGTCGTGAGCTTGAATTGTCTTGCAATCGATTTAATGCGCTGCTTTATCGATTCCTTGATGACTCCATCCAATGCACTTAATGGTTCATCAAGCAATAAAATTTTCGGTTTCATTACGAGCGTCCTTGCGAGTGCTACCCGCTGTTTCTGCCCACCTGATAATTCAGCCATTTTCTTTTTTAAATGAGGTTTAAGCTCCAAGAAATCAATATATTCCTGTACTTCTTCCTCGGTTACCAATCCCTTTTTATTCCTTAGTCCATAAACAATATTTTCGTATGCATTCAAATGAGGGAAGAGCGCATAATCTTGGAAGACTATATTAAAACCCCGATCCTTCATCCGCACGTTGCTCAAATCGGTATCGTTAAAAATGATTTTTCCTCGCTCGACACTCGTTAGCCCCAAGATGATATTCAACATCGTAGTTTTTCCACTCCCGCTTGGGCCTAACAGTGAAACGATCTCTCCTGTTTCTATTTCAAGATTTATATTTTCCAAAACGAATTTATCTTCGAATTGCTTGCTAATATTTTGTAATTTCAGCAAACCGTTCACCTCCTTAAGTACACCCTTAGTATAAAAGCCGTTTGTAAATCGAATTTGCGATTTTTGTAAATACTCTGTAAATATTGAACATCTTTATACTAAATTCATACTAACTTTTGACCATATTATGATACAGTCACTAGCTGTTTATTGAATATGTTTCGCATACATCGTACACTTATGAGGAATATCCGAAAATGAGAATTGAAGAATGGCGGGTGAAAACATGCTTCCACTTGAAAGGCAAAAGAAAATCATTGAGTTATTGACGGTAAGAAAAGTCATGAAGCTTACCGAGCTTACTGAAGAACTGCAAGTTTCCATTGAAACGCTAAGGAGAGATATGAACCTTCTCACTAGACAAGGAAAAATAGAAAAGATTTATGGAGGCGTAAAGCTGGCTCAATCTAAATTTGGGGAATCGATGATAGAGGAAAGGATGTTCAGCCAATTACGAGAAAAGGAAGAAATCGCCCAAAAATGCAGTGAATATATTCATGATGGTGACTGCATTTATATCGATAGCGGTTCGACAACCTATCAACTCGCAAAATATATAAAACAGAAAAAGAAACTGACGGTGATAACCAATTCCATACCGGTCGTGAACGAGCTCCTTCATAGCGAAATCGAGATATTGATCATAGGGGGAAAGGTTCGGCAAAATGAACAATCCATCGTCGCATTTGACTATCTATTCAACTTTAGCGAATTGAATATAGCGAAGGCCTTCATTTGTGCGAGTGGCATCACGATTGAAAAAGGAATTTCCGACTATAATTTAGAGGAGGCGAACACGCGGAAGAAAATCATCGAATTATCACAACAGGTCTATGTTGCCGCCGACAGCACGAAGTTCGGCAAAGACGTGACCATCGGGATTGCACCATTGGATAAAATCGATTACATCATTACGGACGATCATTTACATCAAGATTTCATCTCTTCGTTTCAAGGTACCGGCACACATTTGATACTTTCTTAAATGAGGGGCTGTTTTCACATACTTTGTTGCTTTGGTCGATTTCCCCTCCAAATGCTCGCCAATGAAGAGGGCCCGCAGCCCAATCAACCTTAAAACGTTTCGTTTTAACAACAACAATCTTTACGAAAAGAGCCTAAAAGAACGAAAAAACGGAGCTATACAGTAGTATAGCTCCCGTTTTTTCGTTCAATACTCGGCTTTCCCCGACACGTCTAGCCTGTTAATGGGCAGGAGAGTTCCAAACTTCTTCCATCCATGGAGTTTACTATACTCGCTTAAATCATGAGAGGGAAAGGGGGCGAGACAAGAAACCCAAACTTGCATCACCGTTTTTCCACAGTTTGCGTCCCGGGTATCCTTAATGTTGGGCGAGTATTTTGCTTAACATTCCTTTCATGCTGAAGGAGCCATTCCTTTCTCCATAAGCCACCTGCATAACCGGTTAATTTCCCGTTTGAACCTATGATCCGATGACAAGGAATCACGATGCTCAACTTATTCCTGCCATTAGCACTCCCTACTGCCCTAATGGCTTTTTCGTTACCGATTGTAACGGCGATGTCTTTATAGGTACCCGTATTGGCGTACACGATTCCCGTTAGTGCATTCCATACGTTTTTCTGGAAGATCGTCCCTTCAAGTAAAAAGGGAAACGTAAATTCCATGCGTTCACCTTTGAAATACTCATCAAGCTGATCATAGCACTCCACCAAAACCTTGGGCGTTCGGTCTTGCCTACCATTCACCTTTATATCCCTTTCAGCAAACATTATCGAACAGATCGCCTCATTGGTTCCTGATATCTCGATCATTCCTATTGGCGATTCATAATCTAATTTATGTAATTCACTCATATAAAAACCTCCCAGATTAAAGGTAGCAGACGGCCTGCCCCCCCTCATTTTTTTCAATTCCCATTTTCCTGCATGTTTCGATATTCACCGGGGGAACAGTTCTTCAAACGGCGAAATACCTTATAAAAGTTCGAAGGGCTTTGAAACCCCACTTCAAGGGAAATCTCAAGATTCGTTAGACTTGTGCTTGCTAGAAGAAATGCCGCTTTATCGACTCTTATTTTTTCCAGATAGGAACGGGGAGTTTGCAATGTTTCTTTTTTAAATAGCCGCTCCAGATAATAGGAACTTACACCAACATGGCTGGCAATATCTTTTAACTCCACCTTTTGGTTATACTGATTCACCAAGAAAGCGATGACATCCCTGACAAGGCGCATCTGCGGGGAATCCTCGACTTCCGGTTGGCACCTTTTGCAAGCACGGAAACCAGCCCTTTCAACTTCATCGATGTCATGATAGAATTTCACATTTATTTTTTTGGGCTTCCTTGACCTGCATGAAGGGCGGCAGTATATGTTGGTTGTCTTTACTGCCGTATAGAATAAGCCGTCATATGTAGGGTCGCAGGCAATGATTTTCTCCCACATTTCTTCAAAAGAAAGCTTTATAGCAAGATCCATTATACTCCGCATCCTTTCAGGTTTTAGTTCCATATCAATGTGAGGTATCATTTAACTCCACTATCCGTGCTGCACCTCTTTCCAACAATGCAATGACTTTATCTGATAGGGCGTTCCCAAAACCGAGGCGTTTCACCCCTAAATCTCGAAGCTCTTTACCAATTGTTAATTCAGGCAGCGAAAATACATGAGGGGGGGCACGGTGTCGGACATTTTCACAGTATCCGCAATAAGTTTAATGATACATAAATGTCTGTCAAAATCAATCCATTCGCCATCCGGATGACCAAGGGAGTTGGCAATTTCCCACCTTGTCGTTCCAATCGCTTGAATCCTGATTACTGTAGGATCATTTATTTGTCCTCATTTTAACAAACAAACCATCTCCAAATCGTCCTCATTCTTGCTCTTATGGTCCATTCAAACAAGGTTTAACGGTTCCGAACGAAAAAAAATGCCCGTTCACACCAGGACATTTTCATGATTTCCCATTCAGTTAACGAACAAAAATAACTTTCTATGATATTCCACAAATGCCTGTTGGTCCTTTTCCGTACAGTCCAGCCACTTCACTTTCTTGCACCTTTCCTCCAGCCGCTCATTCAACTCGGCTTCTATTTCATTCATGAAGCGAATGATCTCCCCATACGGCATATTGAAATGACGGGCTGCAAGCCTAGGCGGGGAATGCTTCACCAGCAATCGCATGAATTGATCGACCGTGTCTGCCTTTGAAGCAAGAAAATCCTCTTCATTCACGATGAATTCATACACTTGTTTTTTCACGCCAGAGAGCCTGGTCACTTCATGACGCAATAAAAACTCCATTAATCTTTCATTCATATCGTTATACCTCGGATTTATTTATAGTTACATTCCTTTTAGCTCATCTACGAAAACGCTATACTGCTCAACACCTCATTATGACATCGCAGCAGCAAGCCATCAAGTATATTTGCAAGGCCTAAACCGTAATAATTACGATTGGTATTCGTTTTTAGTAAAATAACATGTATCGGCGTGCTAGTCAATATCTTCGGGACCATGCATATTTCACACAATTTATTGGCAAAATGCTAATAAGCAAAAGAAGTCACCTCCATGTTTGTTAATTTTTATATATGTAAACGGAATAAATTTGTTAAAATTTGATATAATAAATGTAATATTTAGTCAATTATCATTTTGTTCTAGAATTTGCATTTGCAAAGGAGTAGAATGAAGCTAATGACATCTTGTTTTTTCTCTAAATGTTTCCGAGGAGTTATAGGGTGGGTATAGCAAGTACATAGCGACAGCTGAAACGCTGTCCGACATATCGGTTGTTTTCATTTGTTTTACACTAACAATGAAAAGAATAAGGAGTGATTTTTTGAAACCTTCAACAAATCGCATGTTAACCCGTATTAAATCCGTTTATATGTTCATTAGCAATAACGGTACGGTTTCTACTCAAGAGCTTGTAGAAGAATTTGGCATCACTCCTCGAACTGTGCAGCGCGATTTAAATGTCTTAGCATACAATGACCTTGTTCAAAGCCCAAGCCGAGGCCTTTGGACGACAACAAGTAAAAAGGTGAAGATGTCATCGTAAAGAGAACGACCACCCGAACGAAATCGATATGTAAAATACTTTGAGGCGGACAATATATGTCCGCCTCATTTTTTCTTGCTTATTTTTCAATCAGGCTGACCGGCTTTCAGTTGTTCAAGCTCTTCAGCGGTCAACTCACGGTATTCACCAAGCTCAAGCTCCTCATCGAGCTGCAGGCTTCCCATGGAGAGCCGCTTTAGGTAAACGACACGTTTACCCACAGCCTCGAACATCCGCTTGACCTGATGGAACTTCCCTTCCATGATCGTCAGCTCGATATCCGAGGTCAAACCTGATTTAAGGATATTCAATTCACCCGGTTTTGTTTCGTACCCGTCATCCAAGGTGACGCCGTTGCGGAATGCCTCAATATCCCGTTCCGTTACTTCGCCTTCAATGACCGCAAAATACGTTTTCGGGACGTGTTTCTTCGGGGAAAGCAGTTGATGAGCCAGCTTACCGTCATTCGTGATCAGCAATAACCCTTCTGTATCTTTATCCAAACGGCCCACAGGAAAGGGCTCGAATACCGAGTCCTCAGGCTCCAAGATGTCGATGACCGTCTCTTGGTGATTGTCTTCGGTCGCCGACAAGACGCCAGGCGGTTTATTCATCATTAAATAGATGAATTCCCTGTATTCTACCCGGTCACCATGGACCGTCACGATTTCCGCATAAGGATCCACTTGTTCCTTCGGGTCCTTCAGCACCCGTTCATTGACCTTCACGGCACCTGATTTCAGGAGCTTCTTCACTTCTTTCCTGCTGCCATAACCAATATTGGATAATATCTTATCAATTCTCATCGTTTCCTCCTAGAGCCTTTTCAGTAAAAAGCCTTGCCCATTTTCATGACAGGCAAGGCCAATATATGATATTTTGGGGATTCACTTACCAATACCCTTTTTTTTACACATCAAACGTTCATAAACCTAACTTAGTCTTCAATCGATCGATTCGGCTTCCGAACAAGCGATGCGCCAGTTTGCTTTTCAAGGAAAGCGCCGCATAAATGAGCGCTCCGAAAATGGCACAAACGGCCACGATCAATATCGCCTGGAACCGCCCTTCGGTTGTTAGCCACAGCGATAATAAACTGTTCATGCCCCATACTGCCAGTCCCATTATCATGGAAAATACAGTAATCAATACCGATCTTCTAATAGTAAGGCTGTAACGATATCCAGTAAAGTAGGTGATGACATACAAGTTCAGAACGACAGCAGCCAAGTAGCCGAATGCCGTGGCATAAACGGATCCTTCCGTTTCAAGCAACTTGATCATCGGGATATTCAAGCTCAATTTGATCAAAAAGCCTACAAGCAGGCTGAGCACCGTATATTTTTGCTGATTAATTCCTTGCAGAATCGCCGCCGAAACGGAAAAAAGCGCAAACAAGATGGAAACGGGCGCATAAGCCTTCAGGACACTGATTCCAAGTGGATCATGGCTGTAGAAGGCACTATAAATTGGATCGGCCAGCACTGACATGCCCACGACCGCCGGAATCGTAATGAACAATAAAATTTGGAAGGCTTGGTTCAACTGGCGGTTCAACTCTTCCGAATCCTCGCTGACATATGCCTTCGTCACCGAAGGAAGCAGCGCCATGGAAAACCCGGTTGCAAGCGTCATCGGAATCAAGACAAGCTTCTGAGCATACACATTCAAAACCCCAAGGGCATCTTCTGCGACATGCTGCAACCCGATCGACGACATCGCCTTATTGAAAGACAACAAATCCGCAAACTGAAACATTGGCATCGCGATACCGACAAATATGAAAGGAATCGACGATAGAAATATTTCTTTATAGATTTCCTTCAGGGAAATCTCCATCGTCCCCCGGTCTTTCTCCATCAGGCTGTCCAAATAAGGTTTTTGTTTTTTCCAGTACCAAAATAACACCACTAATCCGCCGATTGCCCCGACCGTCGCCGCGAATGTGGCTACTTGGATGGCCCTTACCAACTCCCCATCGAGGACATTCAAAACAACATACACACCGGCCAAAAGGAACACGATGCGGACAATTTGTTCAATTACCTGAGATATGGCCGTTGGCTCCATCGCTTCATGACCTTGGAAGAAACCGCGGATGATGCTCATGAACGGTACAAAGATCAAGGCGAAGCTGACTGCCCGTATGATTTCCGTGACATCCCTGACATCTTCCTTCTTTACACCAAATACTTCAGTAAACAGCGGGGCCATCGTATAGAGAACCAAAAAAGCGAGAAAACCGGTGACAGCCATCAATTTCAGGCTCGATTTGAATAGCTTCTCACCGACGGCGTATTCCTCGAGTGCATTATACTTCGAAATGAATTTAGAAACGGCAAGCGGCATGCCCGCCGTTGCAAAGCTGATGAAAATGGTATATGGAACGTATCCATATTGATAGAGGGTAGCCCCTTTATTCCCGACCATATGTTCAAATGGGATCACGTAAAATAAACCAAGAACCTTGGAAATGATCGCTCCCAGCGTTAATATAAAAGCCCCTTTTAAAAACTTAGATGACATCTAATCCCTTCCTGCCTCTGTCAGTTACGTTTTACACGCTCTTTATCTTATCATATTAAAGTATTTTTTCTATAGAAAACTACACTCAAGTTTATCGTTTTCGAAGATAATACACAAACAAATAATTCCTTTTTTTCTACATTCGCAATTCTTAGGGCTCTTGCTATATAATGAAGGGACTGAAAATGATAAAGTGGTGATCAATTTGAAATATGATGTAGTGGTAATTGGCGGAGGCCCCTCCGGTTTGATGGCAGCAATTGCGGCCGGGGAAAAAGGTGCCCAAGTCTTGTTAGTGGATAAAGGCGAGAAGCTTGGCAGGAAACTTGCCATCTCGGGCGGCGGACGCTGCAACGTGACGAACAGGCTCTCAATCGATGAAATCATTCAGCACATCCCTGGTAACGGGCGATTCTTATATAGTGCTTTCTCGGAATTCAACAATGAGGACATCATTCAATTCTTTGAAAAATTGGGCGTCGCCCTTAAAGAAGAGGACCATGGCCGGATGTTCCCGGTCAACGATAAAGCGCAAAGCGTCGTGGATGCCCTGCTGACGCGCCTATCGAACCTGAAGGTAACGATTTACAAGAACTCCCCAGTTGCCGAGGTTCTCTATGAAAATGGAAAAACAAGCGGGGTCCGGCTGAAAGATGGCCAAACCGTTGACACAGATGCGGTCGTGATTGCCGTTGGCGGTAAATCGGTTCCCCACACCGGATCAACCGGTGATGGCTATGCTTGGGCCAAAAAGGCGGGGCATACGATTACCGAGCTGTTCCCGACGGAAGTTCCCATCTTAAGCGACGAACCCTTCATTAAGGCGCGAGCGCTGCAAGGCCTGGCACTTCGAGATGTTTCGCTGAGCGTGCTCAACCCAAAAGGCAAGGCCCTGATTACACACCAAATGGATATGCTCTTCACCCATTTTGGCGTATCCGGCCCAGCTGTCTTAAGATGCAGCCAATTCGTCGTGAAAGCGATGAAAAAATGGAACCTCTCGGAAGTGACCATGAAACTCGATGCCCTTCCCGATCGAAACAAAGAAGAAGTCTTTCAAGACATCATGAAGGAAATCAAGGCAGAACCGAAAAAAGCGATCAAAAATACGTTAAAAGGTATCGTCCCGGAACGATACCTCCACTTCCTGCTTGAACGCAGCGGCATCGACCTTCAAGAGCAAGGAGCGACGATTTCAAATGAGAAAATCCGCCGCTTTGCCGAGCTTTGCAAGGACTTCCAATTTGGCGTGCACGGCACCCAGCCACTGGAAAAGGCCTTCGTCACCGGCGGAGGCGTATCCGTCAAGGAAATCCATCCGAAAGAAATGTCCTCCAAGCTAATGGCTGGACTGTACTTCTGCGGTGAAATCCTGGACATACACGGATACACTGGAGGCTACAACATCACCTCGGCCTTAGTTACCGGAAGACTAGCCGGAATGAATGCCGCGATACATGCCCGTTCATGACATAATAACCAGGCTGATCCAATCGGATCAGCCTTTCTTTATGGATGATTTCTTTATTGGCCACTCATTCAGCGTTTGTCCGGAGAATAATTCGGCCGACTCCTCACTTTTTCCGGCCGGCCCCGCCTGTTTTCCGGCCGACCCCACACTTTTTCCGGCCGACTCCGCACTTTTTCCGGCCGACCCCGCACTTTTTCCGGCCGACCCCGACTGTTTTCCGGCCGACTCCGCCTGTTTTCCGGCCGACTCCTCACTTTTCCGGCCGGCTCCGCACTTTTCCGGCCGACTCCGCACTTTTTACGGCCGACCCCGACTGTTTTCCGGCCGACTCCGACACTTTTCCGGCCGGCTCCACACTTTTCCGGCCGACCCCGACTGTTTTCCGGCCTACTTCACACTTTTTCCGGCCGACTCCGCACTTTTCCGGCCGACTCCGCACTTTTCCGGCCGACTCCGCACTTTTCCGGCCGACCCCGCACTTTTCCGGCCGACTCCGCACTTTTCCGGCCGACCCCGCACTTTTCCGGCCGACTCCGCACTTTTTACGGCCGACTGCCTTCATTCACTTTCATTCGTTTAGTTCTGGATGATGGCGATAAGCTTCGAGGTCGATCGCATTCCGGTTTGTGAATGTGATACCTTCGCTTTCCAGCATGATTTTCTGGTGTTCGGCTGCGCCTTCTGCTTTTATGCCGATTTCTCCTTTTGAGTTGATTACCCGATGCCAAGGAAGATGATGTTTTTTACTGCTCGAATGCAGGATCCTTACGACCTGTCTTGCACCGCGGGCGCTTCCAGCAAGCTGTCCAATCTGACCATATGTCATCACCTTACCTGGAGGGATTTGTTGAATGATCTTAATTACCTGTTCCGTAAAACTTTCCAAATTACTCGCCCCTTTGTTCCATCAATTAGACAAATTCGTCATTTTCCCATCGGATATGAGAACTCGATGCTGCTTGATCAGGCTGGGTAACGCGTAAGTCCCCCTGCAATCATCGTAGGCACAAACAGAAATCCATTTTCCGTTCATCCATTAATTGATGGTTTCCTTTTTTCTCACTGACCTGATCGTCATGGCTCCACTCAACATTCCCCAGGCAGAGTAGCCGTAATCCGTTTAAACCTTTCCAAGAAGTGCTTAAACAAGGTTTTCAAACAAACGTCCAAGCAATATCAAAATTACTACTAAGATGCGCTTGCATTTACATGAAGCAGCCAATGATACGGTCATTTTCGATTAGAATATGGTCCTCCTGTTCAATTCCTGGTTTAATGAATACTTCCTCATATTCAATATAGCAGTCCAAGGTTCGGCGTTTTTCAGCAGGTGTCCCAATGGATTCTTCTTTTTACATACACCCGTCCGCATTATGTATTACCGATAACTTTATCATTAATGGCCGTTTTGTAAAATTCATAGAAGGGTGTGATCAGTTCCCCCCCTGATAAAAACGGAAGGGTGAGGCTGCCTTAAGCTTGATTCTTTCATGGCAAAAGGCAGCCTCCCATTTCATATCACCGGGTAATATGGCTCATAGCGCGGATTGTAATAATAAGGGGGCCTTGAGCCGATGAGCGGCAATACAAAGGCATAGGGATTGGAATCATATAATACCTCCACTTTTTCATCCGAGTGCTCGACCAATAACAATTTCACTTGTTCACTGTAATAATACGGCATATCGAGGCCTCCAAAAACTTTTTTTCTTCCCTTCAGCATATTCGAACGAAACGGCAACGAGCCCGTACCCACTCGTTTAGTTCCATATCAACATGCACGGCATTTGCCTAGTCAACATACAGTAAACCGACTAATTTCTTTTTTAGGAGGACTCTTCATGACAGAAGGTAAGAAAAAGAAACCATCCCAAAAAGGCTATCCCCTTCAGCCGAATTATGGAAAAATCACTCGTTATCAAGATGTGCCGATTACCGTTCCGGAGCAACGCCAATTTCGCCAGCCTGGTGTAGAAAAGTTCATGGTGCCACGGCCCATCATCGAAAATCCCGATTATAAAGGCAGCGGGAAATTGACGGGCAAGGTTGCATTGATAACGGGCGGTGACAGCGGGATCGGTGCTGCAGCTGCGATTGCTTTTGCTAAAGAAGGTGCAGATGTTTCCATCGCTTATTTGGATGAGCATGAAGATGCAGAACGAACCAAGTCGAGGATCGAAGAGCTAGGACAGCGTTGCCTGTTGCTTCCTGGAGACTTAAGGGATAAGCAGCAATGCATCGATATCGTGGAAGACACCATTGATGCATTTGGAAAGCTGGATATTCTTTGCAACCACGTGGGCATTCAATTCCAGCAATTAAGCTTGCTTGATATTACCGATGAGCAATTCGATGACACCTTTAAAGTGAATATTTATTCCCACTTCTATACGACCCGGGCAGCCCTGCCGCATTTACGGGCAGGAGCCTCCATCATTAATACCTCTTCCGTCGTGACGTTCAATGGAAACAAGCAATTGATTGATTACACAGCGACCAAGGGAGCCAATATCGGCTTTACCCGGGCATTGGCAAACAGCCTCGTCGCCCAAGGGATCCGGGTGAATGCCATTGCGCCTGGAAGGTTTTGGACGCCTCTCATCCCGGCAAGTTTCTCTGCCGACGAAGTCACACAAGTCCAGAACCCGATGGAGCGTCAAGGCCAGCCATTTGAACTGGCCCCAACCTTTGTCTACCTGGCTTCCGATGATTCCCGTTTTGTGACAGGACAAACACTTCATGTCAACGGCGGGGAAGCGACATCATCCTGACATCCGCTTAATGGGTACGAAAAAAAGACTACCTTGGTTTGCCACTATCCAGCAAAAGGTAGTCTGCCATATCGGTATATGTCCGACCGCGTTATTTTTTCTTATAAATGATCATCGCGCTGAAGCAGTAGATTTGCTCTTCTTCATCTTCCCCAGTAGTGGCAACATTGTATTTAATGTCGACGATTTGATTTTCCCGGATGTCTTCCAGGAAAACATTCATTTCATCCTCTAGGTCCTTCTCATGCTCATAATCGAATAATTTAACTTGGATCATCGGCTCTCCCCGCCCTTTTTACTATAATGATAGATATTGTGCAGGATGCCCATTTCCCAAGAAATTTATACATGCTTAATGTGTATAGTCGATAACAGCGCAACCACTTCAGTCCCAACATCTACCGTTGTAGCTGTCCCGCCCATATCCGGAGTCAGTGTTTTCTTATCGACCATCACCTGTTCGATCACGTCCAACACGTTCGCACCCCAACCTTCATGCCCAAAGAAATCAAGTATTTGGCTAGCGGACCATATGGCGGCAAGAGGGTTGGCGATGCCTTTATGGGCAATGTCCGGAGCGGAGCCGTGAATCGGTTCGAACATCGAGGGATAAATCCGCTCCGGATTTAAATTGGCGCCTGCCGCAAGGCCCATCCCGCCTGCAATGGCAGCCCCCAGATCCGTGATGATGTCACCAAATAAATTGGAGGTGACGACGATTTGGAATCGCTCAGGCTGTTTGACAAAATACATGCTCGCCGCATCGACCAAATAAGAATTCGTTTCCACATCAGGATACTCTCTTCCAACCTCTTCGAATACCTGATCCCAAAAAACCATGGAATAGTTCAAGGCATTGGCTTTGCTTATACTTGTTAGGCTTTTCCCCATTTTGCGTGCCAGCTCATAGGCATAGCGAATGATCCGCTCCGTTCCTTTTCGTGAAAAAACTCCCGTTTGCAGGACGACTTCCTCCGGCTTGCCTCTAAAAAGCCAATCCCCGGCCCCGGAATATTCCCCTTCGCTATTTTCACGGATGACGACCATATCGATTTGGTCACGAGTCACGTCCTTTAACGGACATGGCGCACCTTGAAGCAGTCTGACGGGGCGAACGTTCACGTACTGATCGAATTGCTTCCTGATTTTCAGCAGCAGCTCACGTAATGAAATATGATCCGGCACCCCGGGATACCCGACCGCCCCAAGGTACACGGCATCAAATTTCTTCAATTGTTCCAGGCCATCATCCGGCATCATTGTACCGTGCTCCAGATAATACTCACACCCCCAAGGGAAATAAGTAAACTCGAAGGAAAAATCCCCTGCAATCCGAGCCACCGCTTCAAGGACCTTCACGCCCTCCTCAATCACTTCGGGCCCTATTCCGTCTCCTGCAATGACCGCTATCTTATGAACACTCATTTCCTTCGCTCCTTTTTATCGAAATTTTCTGATTTATCATCATTCATTTTAACATATTACATCTGCATCCCCTGTTCAATCATAAAAAGGACCTGCGAATATTCGCAGGCCTCGTATTTCAAGGGCATATTCACTTAACGATGACTTCGCCGTCCCATTCCAGCATTCCGCCAACCATGTTTGCCACTTTATAGCCTTGTTCCTGCAGATAATGGCAGACATTTTCACTGCGGCGTCCTGACCGGCAAATGAAAATATATTCCTTTTCTTTATCGAAGTAATCAAGGTTCGCCGGGATATCATTCATGCGGATATGCTTGGCGCCTTCGATCATCCCTTCCTGCACTTCTTCGTCCTCACGAACATCGACAAGTTCCAGCGCTTCGCCGGCCTCTAACTTAGCTTCCACTTCTTCGGTTGTAACGATTTTGATTTCTTCCATAATTAGCACCTCGAATTATCGTTTGTATTATCTCTCTCATTATAACAAAATTCCTTACTTTTAAGGAAGCCATTCAACCGGTCCAAGAAACAAGCCCCTCTTCATGGCGCCGATAGCTTATTACTTCTATGCACCATTCTCGATAAAAGCGCTCCAGTCAAGGCTGCCGCCATCAAAATTGCAAATAGGACCGAATAATTCGTGATGATCCCGATCAAAGTAGATGAGATGATGCTGCCAAAATAGCGGAATGTCGAAAAGATCCCCGATGCAGAGCCCGATGCAGATTCATCGACCGCCTCCAGGGAAGCGACCTGCATGCTGGTAAGACCTAAACCGATCGCCAAACCGTTCACGATAAGCGTTATCGCTAAATAAAGAAGCGACTGGTTTTGGATGACGAACAATAATAATAGATTCGTTAACACGGTGAAGGCGAATGAAAGGAAAATGACCTTTTGCGATGTCCATTTTCCATTAAGCTGTCCGCCGACCATATTGCCAAAAGCCATGGAAATGGAGAACAAGGATAACATCACGCCGCTCATCGAGGTGGATATATCCATTTTTGTGGTCATGATCAACGGCATGACCAACAAGATGGCATACATCGTGAAATTATTGATCAACACCGATAGATTGGCATTCACGAATATAGGATTTTTGAATAAGGCGAAATCTATAACCGGCGAGGCAACGGATTGCTCTTTCCTTATGAACAATCCCGTAAATAAAAGCGTCCCCAATCCAAGTGTGATGTATGCCGCCGGCGATGTTGCATGTGTCAAGGCAATCAATAAAGTGATGGCAATGGCCAAATAAATGGCACCAACCACATCCAGGGGCTGTTGGGGACGCTTATTCCCAAGCTTGGGAATAAGCAACATCCCTCCAGCAAGCGCACCTAATAATAAAGGGACGTTGACCCAGAATATCGCTTTCCAGCTGGCTATGGCAATCAATAATGAGCCGATCAATGGACCGACGGCCGCTCCCAGCCCCATGCCTAAGCCGAAAAAACCCAATACCCCCGGCAGCCGCTCTCTGGAAACGGCATGACGGATAAGGGCAACGACATTCGGGATCAGTAAGCCTCCCCCTATGGCTTGGAGTGACCGAAAAGCGACGAGCACACCTATATTTGGAGCAAGGCCACAGCCAATCGAGGCAGTGAGAAATAATAGTATGCCAATGATATAGATTTTCCGATTGCCATAAAGATCTCCAAGCTTCCCTGCGATCGGCTGGGTTACGGCCATGACTATGAGATAGATTGTGACCACCCACGTCACACTGTGTATATCCAAACCGTAAAAGTCCGTAATTGAACCGAGTGCTATCGAAATCATCGTTGAGTTGACCGGTACAAGGAACGCTGCCATCAATATAAAAACAATCATCAGGAATTCTTTCTGTCTGCTCATCCTTACACCTCAATCCTTAAACGAAAGACTATTCCATTGAAAGGAGTCGTTCGAATCGAATGGAATCATGCATCGATAATCGTGACTGTTCCCGTATTTCCATCGACAATGACTTGATCTCCATCCTTCAATCGTTCCGTGCCTATTTTTGTCCCCAATACTGCGGGAATGCGATACTCCCTGGCGATGATGGCCGAATGGGACAGCATCCCGCCTGTATCGGCAATGATCGCTATGGCATCCTGGAAAAAGGACGTCCAAACAGGTGTCGTGCTTTTACAAACCAATATATCTCCTTTTTTAAACTTCGATGCCTCATGCATGCCGGAAATCACCTTGACCTTCCCTTCACATACACCCGCTGAAGCGGATATGCCTTTCATTGTATTCGCCGTATTTTCCTTGTCTTCTGCCAATGAACCAAACACCATTTCCACAAAAGCCTGTTCTTCTTCCGTAGGTTTGCCAAAGTAGGCTGGTGTTTTGATTTTCCCCTGGAGATCATATTGCCGTTTCCGTTCCAATACCGTGGCCATCAACGAGCGCGGTGCATCCAAAATTGAAATGATTTCATCTTTATATAAAAACCAAATATCCTCTGCATCATCGAGAACGCCCTGTTGGACCAGGAGCTCCCCTACCTTCAACAGGTATAGGCGGGCCTTGGCATCGAACATGGCATCGATGTAAAAGTGATGATCATCGGTGATGACAGCCGCATCCAAGGTCATTTGGTAACATTTTTCAAACTCCTCCCGTTCACTTGGATCCTCAATTGACGTTAGGAAATTTTGATGAATCCGATTCCTGGCCATCACTGCCGCTTCGAATTCTTTATCAAAATCATACCCATTCTTGATGAAATTCTTGATGATTCCAAGTGCATGCCCATGATTTTCCACCCAAGTCTCCCCCATGAAATCATGGGACTTAAGGCATCTGTATCCGTACTCATGGACGAATTTTTCAACACGGTCAAGAAAATCCTTCCCTTTCCCAAAAGTGCTCAGGGCCTCGGATACGTTCCCTTCATCCGAATTCATGATAACATGCAGTAATTGCGGTTCTTTTCTCGCCTTCATCGATAATTGCCATAAGAGACGATCGGATTCCAGTGACTTATTCATGATTCCCGCCATGGATTGATAGAGATCACGGGATGGCTCACTTCCAAGCAGTCTTTGGAACATCTTCTCAAGCTTAATATTCATACTGGCATGAGGCAGGACGATGATGAAATGCCAATAATAAACCTCTTTGAAAAACCCCGCCAACTCCTCCAAGCCTCTTTTGGCTTTCGCTGCTGTAAATGGCTGTGATGTTTCCTCATCGAGATGGCGATAAATGGGCATTAAATGATCATGGACGATATCATACATCCTATTAGTCAGCTCGGGATACAATTCCTCCATAAGCTTTTCGTTTTCCATGAATAACTGCTCCGGTTCCTGTTTGAAGCGGATTTGCTTTCCATAGTAGTATCCATTATGGACTTTCATTTGGGTAGATCCCATCGGTTCCTTCAGCTCCTCTGACGCTTTGGCCATCCCTTGATAAAATGGCTGTGTGACGATCGAAGCGAATAATGGCGAAATGGGATCGGGAAATCTGGAATCCATCAAGAACCAGAATTCCTCTTCATCTTCCCGTTCCAACATGAATTCTTTCCTTGCATCGGGAATGGCTTCTTCCGCTTGGATTACAGTCGTGATCGGCCGGGCTTGCAAGAGGTATATTACTTGATTTTGAATGCCAAATTCCAAATCGACCGGATGCTGATAATGCCTTTCCACCTCAAGGGTCAATTCGAGCAATCGTGAAATCATCGCATCATCCAGGCAGTACGCATCCCGTTCCGCTTTAGTCGTTTCCAATTCCTCGGTCCCTACTGCGCCCGGTATGATTTTCAGCTCTTTGCTGCCGATGATTTTCTCGATTTTCCTGCCATCACGTTTGACCACGAAGGCATCCGGTGTAACGATTCCTGAAACGACAGCCTCTCCAAGCCCATAACTGGCATTGATCAAAATATGATCCGAATTGCATGTAACGGGATCCTGGCTGAATATCACTCCTGAAACGTCAGAATGAATCAAGCCTTGGACCACAATGCCCATATTCAATGTATCGACCTGTTCCTCGATCGTTTTGCTATATTGCAAGACGCGGGCCTCGAAGCACGAAGCCCAGCACTCCTTTACCCTAGACAGGAATTCTTCTTCCGTCCTGACATTCAAGTAGGTTTCATACTGACCGGCAAAGGATGCCTGCTCCAAGTCTTCGGCACCAGACGAAGAGCGTACCGCCAATGCCGTATATTTTTCACGCAGCTCCAAAAAAGCGCTGGTCAGATTAATTAATAAATCTTCGGGTATGCTCGCTTGCGTTATTTCGGTTTGAATGGACCCACTCTGTAAGTCGAGTTCATTCACTTTCACAAAGTGCAAGAATGAATGACGGCTTATCACAAAGCCATCCGGCACGGGCAGGCCCAACTTTTTCATTTTGATTAAATTATCCGCTTTTGCCCCTATAGCTTCCCTGGACTCCGTAGCATGGTTAAATCTCTCTGTATACATGTTAATTGCTCCCCTTCCATCCGTTAGAGTTGGCTAGACCCCACCTGATCCTGCAATCGTTCTCATCCAAAAACCAGAGCCAGCCCGGCATGATATCCATTGATTGGGATAATGCCCACCCTTAACCATAATGGATAATATGCTTCGTTTCATATGAAAAGGCTTACAGCATTTCGGTCGACAAAACATCATCGCTTCACATTTCATAGGGCTTTATTGCCAATTACAGGAAGATCAACCTAAAAAAATGGAACGAACTAATCAATTTCCTCTTCATTTCCCATTATTACGGGAACACACTGATTCTTTTCACTGTCGAATAATCCCTACTATAGTCGCAATAAAAAAAGTCAGCGAATCTAGTATTCGCTGACTTTTCCTTCGATTGAAGTGCCTATGTCAGTGCCTGAATCCCCGTTCGTATTGTACAGGAACTGCCACCTTTTTATTCAATGCCTGGGACGCTTCCAAAGCCCAATATGGGTTGCGCAGCATTCCTCTGCCCACAGCGACCAAATCCGCTTCTTCATTGCCAATGATTGAATTTGCCAGGTTCGGATCATCCAAACGTCCAACGGCAATCACCGGGATATCCAATGCTTTCTTGATTTCCCTAGCCAATGGCGTTTGATAGCTTGCATGCGTGCCAGGTCTTCCCCCTGCTCCAATCGGGCCCTCGCCGCCTGAGCTCACATGGAACATATCGACGCCCGCTTCTTTAAACACTTTTGAAAAAGCGATGCTTTCCTCCAAGCCATATCCGCCTTCTACATATTCTCTTGCCGAGATGCGCATGATTAAAGGCATGCTTGCAGGCATTTCGCTTTTTGCAGCTTGAATGACCTCCACACCAAACTTGGTCAGATCCTTGCCGTATTCATCATCACGTTGATTCGTGATCGGTGATAAAAATTGGTGAATGAGGTACCCGTGTGCGCCATGTAATTCAATGACATCGAATCCTGCCTGGACGGCCCTTCTCACTGAAGCACGGAATTTATCGACGATTCCCTTCACTTCTTCCGTTTCTAATGCCCTCGGTGTTTTATACGTTTCATCAAAGGCAATGGCCGATGGGGCCACAGGAGTTTTTGCATCCTCCGCTTTACGGCCTGCATGGGCAATTTGGATCCCGATCTTCGCTCCGTATCGGTGCACTTCCTTAACGATTTTGGAGAATGCATCAATTTGATCGTCCGACCATAATCCAAGATCGTGATCCGAAATTCGTCCATCCGGTTCCACATCGGTCATTTCCACGATGACCAGGCCCGTACCGCCAATTGCCCTGCTTACATAATGGTGCTGATGCCAACTGTTCGGTATGCCGTCTTTTGCTTCAACGGAGTATTGGCACATTGGCGGCATGACGATCCTGTTCTTAAGTTCAAGCTCTTTTATACGATAGGATGAGAATAAATCTTTCATATTTTATGTCCCCTTTATTTTTAATGCATGCACATGCATTTATATCATTTCGTCCATGGTGTGTCAACCAATCCGATTCCCCCGAACGGCAAGAAACGGCTCCTGCCCCGCTAGCTTCTTGGTATACTACGTTTAAGATGTGTTATATTTAAAGGAAGTAAGCAGAGGAAGGCGAATAAATATGTCCAGCGAACAAAACCTTATAACAACATGGCTAGCGTTTACACGTATTCATGCCGAGCTCTCCAATGAGCTAGATCGCATGCTCCAGGCGAGACATCAAATGACCCTAAATGAATTTTATGTTCTATTATTTCTATCGGAGACCCCAGAAAAAAAACTGCGGCTGCTGGAATTGCAACAGTTGGTCGGCCTAAGCCAAAGTGCCATGTCCAGGCTTTCCGTCAGGATGGAAAATAAAAGCTGCGGTGTCATCCAAAGAATTGGATATGAAGACGATCGCCGCGGTGTATGTGCGATCATAACCGACCGTGGTGAGATAAGGCTTCAGGAAATCCTTGCCACCGTTAATGAAACACTCGAAAAGACTTTTAAAAAAAGCGAGATCGACACAGCACTCAAATTATTCGCACATGCTAAAGACGGGCTCTCTGAACAATGAACCAAGAAATAGCCATGCATTTCCGTGCCCCATTCCATATTGGGGCATTTTTTGCCGTTCCTGACTTATCGGAACGGAAAGTGAGAGACCTCTGCCGGAAATACAATCTAGGGACAGAAACCCCAGGACCGGTCCCCGAAGAGACCCGACCGCCTCTGGATAAGGGAGCGCCTGCAGTGGAATGAAACAGTCAATGTCCAAGCCCTCCAAAACGATCGCCATAGGAAATCCTCTCTTCGTATTAATCCAGAGTGGCGTGCAACGGAAGGGGCGACACTCCTGCGGGAAATGCGCGTCTACGTGAGACATCGCAGGCTGAAAAGCCAAGGTGGCTCACGTACCGCCTCTGGATAAGGGAGCGCCTGCAGTGCAATGGAACGTTCATTGTATAAACTCCCCAGTATGAGCGCATTGGATGCCATCTTCATCAAATCCAAAAAAAACTGCAGACAAACTTCATGTTTGTCTGCAGCTTAAGGACGTTTTCCTATCCTCATCCACGATTAAAAATCAAAATTATCAGGATCCGGACCAACACGATGATTCTGATTCAACCCATCAATTTGGGTCATTTCTTCGTCAGTCAACTCAAAATCGAATACAGATGAGTTTTCCACAATGCGATGCTCTTTCGTCGACTTTGGAATCGTTACGATCCCGTTTTGCAGATCCCAACGTAAAATGATCTGGGCAACGGATTTGCCATGCTTAGTCGCAATGGCCTGTAATGTTTCATTATCCAGTAATTCCCCCTGCATCAAAGGTGACCAAGCTTCCAGCTGAATGCCCTGCTCCTTACAAAATGCTTGCAATTCTTTTTGCGTCAGACGGGGATGACATTCGACTTGATTGACCATCGGCTTCACATCCGCAGCTTCGATTACATCTTCCAAATGGTGAATCTGGAAGTTGCTCACACCGATCGCTTTTACCTTTCCTTCTTTATAAAGGGTTTCCAGTGCTCTCCAAGCTTCTTTGTACTTCCCTTCCACTGGCCAATGGATAAGATATAAGTCCAGGTACTCCAAGCCAAGCTTCGTTAAGCTTTTTTCGTAAGCCGCCAATGTCGATTCATAGCCTAAATCCGCATTCCATACCTTGGATGTAACGAATATCTCTTCCCGGGTGATTCCAGCTTCTTCGAGGCCTTCGCGGATTCCTTGTCCGACCCCTTCTTCATTTTGATAAATGGCAGCCGTATCAATGCTGCGATAACCGTGTTTGATTGCTGCTTTAACCGCATTTACCAGTTCAGGACCTTCCTCCACCTTAAATACGCCCAAACCGAACCAAGGCATTTTAACCCCGTTATGCAATGTTGTTGTATCTTGTAAATTTTTCACCATTATCGATCTACCTCCATTTTTTTCATTCAATATTTCATAGACTGTAATGCGTTAGCGTATCTGTATCATTACATCCCTTCAAGGAATCTTCCCCATTCGCTGAAGGGATGTAATGATACTTGATGTTAAGGGATACTCTATATGCATACAGGGAATGACCTGCTTTAACTACCTTGCATCACTTCGCCTATCCTGATTTTAGTCCTTCCCTTTCCCTTGTAGGTCTCTACGTTCCAAGGCACGGCTCCATCCAGTTAAAATCACTGCAGCGAACACCATCACTCCGCCTATCCATGCTGTATGGATGAGTCCGATTGAATCCGTGATCACGCCGCCTAGATAGGCACCTAGAGCGATGCCTGCATTAAAGGCTGCGATATTGATCGCAGATGCCACATCAACTGCACTTGGCACGAAGCGCTCCGCTAACATGACAACATAGACCTGAAGTCCGGGAACATTCATGAAGGCAAATAACCCCATTAATATGATCGTGATTAACCCAGCCAGCTTGAACGGTGCGGTGAAAGTCAAGACCACCAATACGATAGCCTGGATGAGGAACATATAGAATAAGGCATTAATAGGGTTGCGATTAGCTAATTTCCCGCCAAGAGTATTCCCTATCGCTATAGCTACTCCATATATTAACAAAATCAAGGCGACAGTTCCTTCTTTAAACCCCGTCACTTCCTGAAGCAGGGGCGACAAGTATGTGAAGACAACGAATGTTCCGCCATACCCAAGTGCTGTAATGATGAATACCAGCAGTAAGCGGCCATTAGTGATTAATTTGATTTGATCCCGAAATGTCGTGCGTGCAGCCTTCCTTAAATCGGATGGGACAAGGAAGCTATTCGCGACGAAAGCAATGAGGCCGATCGCCACGATGATGATGAAGGCAAATCTCCAGCCGAACTGCTGGCCGATGAAGGTTCCGAAGGGAACGCCTGTCACCGTTGCCACCGTAAGACCTGTAAACATGATGGCGATGGCGCTCGCCCTCCGATCTTCAGGAACCAAATCAGCAGCAATCGTCGCACCAATCGACATGAAAATACCGTGGGCAAGTGCCGAAATGACACGTGCAATCAATAATACACTGATCGTGGTAGCAGAAGCCGCCAATGCATTTCCAGCTACGAACACGACCATGATCCAAAGCAGCAAGGTTTTACGCGACATATTCGATGTCAGGGATGTCAGGATCGGTGCCCCGAACATGACTCCCAAGGCATACAAGGATACTGTCAAACCTGCCGTCGTGACTGTAATGTGCAAGTCCCTTGAAATGAGCGGCAATAACCCCACGCTGATGAATTCCGTCGTTCCAATCGCAAAGGCACTGATCGCTAAAGCCAGCAATGCCCAAGTACTTCTATTTTTACTTGAAATCATATTCTCTTCTCCTTTTCGTCTTTTTGTACTATCATGAAAATTGCCTAAAGCAATTTTTAAATAAATGGTACAGTGGATTCGGTGTGCAAATGTTATTATGAGATATAATAGAAATTAAAAACAGTACGTACTTTAAAGTGATATAGGTACCTTTTAGTTCCTATAAGACAAGGAGAGTAGGCCATCATGCAAAGAAAGAAGTACAATATCTCGGTTGAAGCGACCCTCGAGGTACTGGGCGGCAAATGGAAATGCGTCATTCTTTGCCACCTGACCCACGGAAAAAAAAGGACAAGTGAGTTGAAGCGTTTGATGCCGAACATCACCCAGAAAATGCTGACACAACAATTGCGTGAGCTGGAAAAGGACGGGGTCATCGACCGGATCGTTTACAACCAGGTTCCTCCAAAAGTGGAATATGAACTTAGTGAGTATGGACATAGTCTGGAAAGCATCCTTACCGCCCTGTGTACATGGGGAGACAATCATATAACCAGAGTGTATGGAGATAAATCTTCCGTTCTGGAGGAAAGTATTTTGAATGAGTAGGGAGACAAGCAGCTATTGTAAACAATAAAAAGATTAGCCTAGTCGGCTAATCTTTTTTTTCTACCACATATCCATCAACCGCTAAATTAAGTTCAATCCGAAACATCCTGCCCTGTTTTAATACTCGCCATCTTTTGGTATAATATGTAATACCATTCATACGCTTTTTTGCATGAAACAGGATCATGCTGATTCTTTAAATTTTTTATTTCGTAAACGAATGAGTATAATTGGGGAAACTAAGGAGTGACCTATGAGAGTTTTATTGGAATTGATTCGCATCATCTTGATATTCGGCATTGCCGGTTCGGTTTTTTCTGCGATTGTATATGCAATTTATAATAGCATAGGCGTGAACACGGGGCAGTATGGCTGGTTGGGTACGGTCGCCATCCTGATTTTATTGTTTGTCTGGTATCGAAATAAACTCCAATTCAGTGGTTGGTACGCTGGCAAGGGGAAGGAAAGGCTGCCTAAAACGGCCTCGAACGTACTGATCATCTGCTCACTATTGCTGTTATGTGCTCCACCCATTCTTTAAGTCTATTTTAAATAGAGCGGAGTGAACTATTTGCAAAGATTATTTAATATCGTTGTCCTCATCCTCCTGCTCGGTGCATTTTGGCATGGATATGGCAAAGACATTCAGGAGTCTGGGGTCAAGGCGGGGGTTCAATCCTTTGCATCCGATTTTCATTCCCTCATAACCGGGCCAGAGGTTTCGAACGCCCTGGAAAAGCTAAACACAGGCGTCAACAACCTGATGGGATCGCTGACCGATACATTGGATACCGCTACCGATAAGGAGCGGCAGGAAACGGAAAAAGTGAAAAAACCAGCACTGGAAGCGCCAGCTGAGGCCTCCTTCTCGGTCCGTAATATCGAGTTGGGCGACTCGAAGGACAAGGTTGAAAAACTAGCTGGCGGGGCGAAGCGCCATACACGGAACGAATATGGTGTGGAATGGTATGCCTATCACGAACATTACCAAAACTTCTTCATGGTTGCCTACGATACGAACAATCAAGTCGTCGGTTTATATACGAACCAGGATTTGATTTCCTCGAAGCAAGGCATCAAGCGGGGCACACCTAAAGCAGACGTCGCTGAAAAACTGGGGAAGCCCATCACCAAGCTGCTTAAAGGAAACGTCTATTACCAGATCAAAAGCGATGGCGAATACGAGATGTTTGAAATGGATCAGAGCTATGTGACCATCTTTTATGACAAACACGAAAAAAATACCGTCACATCCATCCAAATCATCAACGCTGATCTCGAAAAGCAAAAGAGCGGTTATTTTGCAGCGGCCAGCCCCGAGCTAAAGCAGGGCTTTGAATACCAGTTATTCGATTTGACCAATGCAGCCCGGGTCAATCATGATCTTTCCGTGCTTACATGGGATAAACGAGTCAAAGTCACTGCCCAGGACCATAGTAAGGATATGGCCGTGAATCAATATTTCAACCATACCAATCTTGAAGGGGAATCTCCCTTCGACCGGATGGAGGATGACAATATCAAGTTTCGAATGGCCGGCGAGAACCTGGCTGCCGGGCAGAACAGCAGCATCTTCGCCCACGAAGGATTGATGAATTCCATCGGGCACAGGGAAAACAAACTACAGAAGGATTTCCAATCACTCGGTGTCGGAGTCGCTTTCGATCAAGAGCAGAAACCCTATTATACAGAAAACTATTTAAGGAAATGAACGGAAACGGAAAAAGGAGTGCGCCCTTTATCGAATGGGCGCACTCCTTTATTTACCAGTACATTACCAAACAAATAACCCTACCATCATGGCACTCAGCAAGGAAACGGCCATTCCGCTGACCAACAGTTTCCAAACGTTCCTTCCGATGATGTTCGATTTCTCATCACTGAGGATCGAATTGAAGGTTCCATATATCATCCCGACTGTACTGAAGTTCGCAAATGACGTCAAATAGGTGACAGCAACAGCGACTGTATGAGGTGGCAGGCTGCTGATTTTATCTTTTAAATCGAGCAAGGCGACGAACTCATTCGTGGCCAGCTTGATTCCCATCAATTGCGCCACATACATGGCATCATGTCCAGATAGTCCCAGCAGGAATGCAAAGGGACTAAAAATTACGGAAAAAATCTTTTGGATCGTCAAGCCGTCAATAAAGAATCCGAAAATGCCATTTAAAGCTGCCGTTAACGCAACATAACCGATAACCATTGCCATGATGACGAAAACCATCTTGGCTCCAACCAGCATGCTGTTCGATATGGTGGAAAAGAAATCCTTCTTTTCCTCTTTGGAAGGAACATATACGACATCTTCTTCCTTGCTGACCTCGACAGGATTAAGCATGTTGGCAATCAGCAAGGCATTCAGGCAGTTCAAAGGAATCGCTACAAAAACATAGGTTGCCGGAACCATGGATAAGTAGGCACCAATGATCGAGCCGCTTATGCTGCTCATGCCCATGATGCCAAATGTCAATAATCGCTGGTCCTTAATCGCACTGAGCTGAGTCCGGATGACGGCCAGTGCCTCCGTATTCCCAAGGAACATCATCTGGATGGAAAAGAAACTCTCAAGCTTAGGCAAACCGGAAACTTTCGAAATGAGCCAACCCACTTTATCAATGATCCAAGTAAGTATGCCAAAATACGATAAAACATCAAAAAACGTAATAATGAAAATGATTGGCATCAAGGCACTAAAAAAGAAATCCACTTGTTCATTTGCCATAAGTGAAGGAAACACGAAAGAAATCCCTTCATTTGCACATTCAATTAACCAAGTGAAGAAGGAAGCAATCAGATTAATGACCCATGCCCCAATTTTAGTCGATAACATGAACCAAGTGATAAGCAATTCAAACACCAGCAAAGTAAGGATGGGTTTCCAATTAACTCTCCTTTTATTGGGTGAACAAAGGTAAACGATGCCCATTACAACTAAAACACCTAGTATATTCAATAAGAAATACATGCTTTCATCCCCTTTGTTTTATCATTTCCCATTCACTATAAAAAAGCCCTTACCCTTTCACACTTTCAGCCGCAGGAAGAAAGTGTGAAAGGGTAAGGGCCAGCATCAAAACAGGGCGGTGTGCTGGTCAAAAGCCAACAAACCTATACCCGTTCATCTCACCATTTTTCATACTTCCTTGTAGTCCGGCATTACGGCTGCCAGGTAGAAACTATCAGACCATCGTCACTGATATTATACAAGGATATTTTTTTAATGAATTCTTAGGAAAGATATCATTTTAAATCACTTTATTTTTTATTACAATACGTTTTTAAATTGTTATACTAATATAAATATTTCGAAAAGATTTATGCCTTCTTCTGCCCTTGGTCGATTCTTTCACCGCTACTTAGCCCAAAGCAAAAAAAACCACCAAATTGGTGGCTTCATTTGACAGGGGTGCCCTGTTATACATAAAGATAAACCGAATCGCCAATTACCAAGGCAGTGTATTCAAGAACCGGTATACATCCTCATACACCTGTTCACGCTCTTTGCCCAATGTAATGATATGGCCAGATTTCTCATACCATATCAATGATTTATGCTGTGTATCCACTTCATTATATATAATAGATGCACTATTTCTGTAATCCGGGTCATCAAGACTTCCTTGTAACACAAGTGTAGGTGAAGTGATCAAATCCAGTTTATCGGCTGTATCATTAATCATATCAAGTGCTTCTTGTAAGGATGACATTGGCTCCTCTTTAAGCTTATCCATTTCAGCGGCAACTTGTTCTGCATCTTTGCCCTCAAACTTCTTATAAGCTTGTGCATAACTGAGCATCCGATTATTTAATCGGTCTACATCATTCCCTATTGTAGGGGCACACATGGAAACGACACCTGTTACAGGCAATTCAATTCCGACTTTTAATGAAAAGACACCGCCAAGGGAAATGCCTATAACGGCAATTTCTTCGTAGCCTTCATCCTTCAAGTATTGATACGCATTCTCTACATCTTCCCACCACTGCTTTGGACTCGTTTGAACAAGTTCCTCCGCAGGCAATCCATGTCCTCTATAAAGAGGTCCGTGGCAAGTATAATCGCGATCATGTAAGTATTTCCCCAATTTTTTCATATCCCCCGTACTTCCGGTAAACCCGTGAAGTAAAAGGACGGCTCTATTTCCACCTCTGTATGTGAATGACTCAGGTGCTTTCACTTTCATCTAACTAGGACCTTCTTTCTGCTCTTGTTGATAAATAGAATCTAAATGATTTTTAACAAAAAATCAATCAATACCCCTTGAGTAAGGTTTTCCCCTATCCCAATCCGTAATCTCATAGAACAATTCATAATTGGATATAGTAACCTTACACACTGCATACAACTCATTCGTTCCGAAGCACATTTTACTATGATTGAATTTATTTAGCAATCGTCATTTAACCATTTTTTAAAAGAAAAGTAAAATGAACCTTGTGATACGATGTACAACGCATTGCACTTTACTAAGAAAATCAGGAGGCTGGTTGCTTTGGATAAGGAATTAATGAAAGGAAGCATCGACCTCCTTTTACTATCACTCCTACAACAAAAAAAGCTCTACGGCTATGAAATGACAAAGATCTTGAAGGAAATGAGCATGGGAAAATATGAGATCGGCGAAGGTACCCTCTACCCCGCCCTCAAACGGATGGAAACAAAACAATTCATAAAAGGCCACTGGAAAGAGTCCGAATCCGGCCGCAGGAAATATTATTCCGTCACCGAAATGGGCCAACTTGAACTCGAACGGAAACGACAATGCTTTTCCCTCCTGGAATCCCTCATTCGAAAAACTTCAGAGAAATTTTGAACAATAAAAAATCACCGAACTGGCGCTTGACTCGCGAGTACTCGCAAATCAGGCGTGTCCTTATGGATGATGGCTTTTTGTCGAGTGTTCAGGCTGTTCACATGAGTTTAAGCACCATAAGAATAAGTAAATCCGCCATATAAAAAAGGGCCTAATTTGGCCCTTTTTCATCTATTTCTTTATGCTTGCGATAATTGGCGCAGGAGAGCTTCATGCATTCGCCTTGGACATGCGGACCGTATTTTTCACGAAAGGCTTCGAGGCAATAGCATCTGTCTTCTTTCTTTTTGGATCCATCCATCAAGCGTTTCACTCCTCCCATTTAACCGGAGACTACGCGCTTCTCCAGCCTGATATGGATTTGACCGAGCAGTACGGCACCGATCGACTGAATGATCGTTTTTACGATGATTTGACCGATGATCGCTGCTGGTACGGCTTCCCATGGCAGGATGTTGGCACCGAGTGGGCTTAGGCCGATCACGACAAAAAGCACCGAATCGAAAAAGCCTCCCACGATTCCGCTGTACAGCACCCTCCAGCTCATGGGCAACTTTAGCCGGGTATAAATTTCCGTGTCGGCCGTTTCAGCAACTACGAACGATAGTGCGGAAGCGAATACGATCAATAAAGTATCCCCTAATAGAAAGGATACACAGGCAGATAATATGAGTGCGATGATGATGCAAAAATAGGTTTTCGCCCGGCCGAATTTATTTTGGACCAGATCTCGAAAGATGAATGTTCCTCCAATCAGCAACGTCCCCATCGGTATGATGAACATACCAAAGTGTAATGGCATAAAAGCTGCTGTCACAACATTTGCCGTGACGATGGATACTAAATACAATAAAATTCTTAACATTTCTTACAATCTCCTCTTACAGAAAAAACAGCACCCCAAGAAAGAGCACTGTTCTCCTTAGTTTTTTTGAGAGGGTAGCTAGAACCTCTTCCGCCCGAGCGGATTATTATTTTCCTTTTTTATCGTAGCTTGAAAATGGTTGGAAATCAAGCAGTTTCCCGCGGTTAAAACTTTTATCAAAAAAAAGATATGGTACAATCGGGAAGAAAAGAAATGAAGCTTGTGTACGTCTGCATGGAAAATCATGACTCGAAAGGAAGTCGTTTTTGTATGGATACCCAGGTAACAACGAAATTCAAAATTGTCAAACCTAGCAATGATGTGTTCGAAGCTATCGTAAGTCCTGATAAAATCGGGAATTTTTGGTTCTCGACAAGTTCTGAAAGATGGGATCAAGGCAAAACGATTACATTGAAATATGAGGAATACGCGGCCGAGGTTATGATCACTGTACTAGAAATTGTTGAAAATAGGAAAATCGTATTTTCCTGGGGTAGGAATGATGAAGAAACGATTGTTACCATCCTTTTAGAAAAAGTGGATGATACAAATACGATCATCGAAGTGAACGAAAAAGGTTTGAAAGCGGATGACCCCGAGATCATTAACAAAATGATCGGCCAAAAAGAAGGCTGGGTATATACATTAACCTGTTTAAAGGGCTATCTGGAAAATGGCGTTCATACTTTAAGAGCGTCCATCCTTTTTTAACATATGGACTCAAGGATGGCTGTTCATCCTTGGGCCCATCACTTTTACATACATTCCTTTTGTAGCTTTTTGGTAAGCCCTGGTTCCCATGGCTTTCACTTTTTCCGATAGATTCGAGGCCCTCACCAATTGGTTTCCATGCATGACGGAGGGGTCGATCAGTCGCACTTTCGTTTTCCGATGGAGATCGTAGTCCGTTTGAACCTCATACAAGTTAACGTTCCCATGTATCCGTTTCAGCAAGTTTTTCAAGTCATCGTCTTCAATGGCCTGTAGCAAGAGCATGACTTCTTCATCTTCGCCAAGCAGGTCATCAAGGCCGATCAGCTTTTTATCCAAAGCCCATTTCAAGGTCCTGGCCAAGACATCATAGCCATAAATATTAAGCGGATCCATGAAAAAATCGATCACTTCGCCATAATACGTCTCCACGAACCATTCAGCAGCTTTAAGATCATCGAGGTACATGCTTCCGTCCACAATGATTATATGCTCCAGAAAGTCTGTTACGGATTCCAGCGTGATGTTTCCATAGTGATACATGTCGCGGAGGGTATAATCTACTCGATCGGCGCATAGCTCAGGTGCGGATCGTTCCAATACTTTCCATTCCGAATCGAAAATAGCTTCCAACTGAAATCCATATCGCTTCAGGATAAAGGGGATTTCGGAATCCATGATGATCTGTTCATATATTTTTTCATGATAATCTTCCTCTTCACAATCGAGAACGAAATCGATGACGTGCGAGAAGGCCGTGTGGGATACGTCATGCAGCAGCCCAGCAATCTGTTCCTCCAATGATCCGCCAAGCTTCATGATCAATAACATCACGCCAACGGAATGGTCAAATCGTGTCACATTCCACTTCTCATTCACTAAATAACTGGCTCCTCCCTGATGCACCCCCTTCAACCTTTGGACCGGTTTACTTAACATCAGCTCTTCAAGAACCCCCTCTACAACGCACTGTCCATAGATACTATCCGAAACGATCAAGATTCACTGCACTCCCTCTTCATTAGTCTAGATTGTGATCGGGTTCCTTCACGAAAATTATTTCCCCACTCTCCCCTTGCTTATATTGTTTTCTTGTCAATTCCCTTATCTGTTCCTCATCGTTCAAATCAATATCTTCTAGGTTGCCCTTATCCGCTTCATCACCATTGAGTATGAATTCATTTTTGATTACTCGATTTGCTGGATGAACGATAAACATGTCTTCTAGAGGATCAGTTTTTTTAAAAAAAAGGAGAGCGAATACAAAACAACCGGTCAATGCGATGATTATTGAAGATAATATGCCTACTTTCTTTTTCATTCATTCGTCCCTTCCATCCATATTTAACCATCCTTATTTTAATACAAATGGGTATGGTTGTATATTACAAATCGATAACGGATTCCCCTTTTTCGGTTACTGATACCTTCATATTGCCGATGAATTCATCATTAATAAAAATCTGTAAATCCCAGATGCCGGTTTCCGTAAAGGTCAAAATCGTGGTCGCCATGGAGGCAGGAACATCATTGCCCCCGCTTTTAAAGCTGACTGGCTGCGGCGTATACGTTTTAGGTAATTCTTCGATCGGCGTTTTACCATTGATCACTTCCCCTTTAACTGTATGGCTCATTCCACTGCCAGCTTGAGCGGCCGTTACCTTAAGTTCGCCTAAAGGAATGTCTTCACCCTTTCTCCAAAAGAGCCATTCCAATACAGCTTCCTTATCCACCACTAAAGGTTTATCAATAAATCCGAATTTTCGCTCCTCCCCCCTTACCACATGCAGCATCATCACATCTTTTACTTTTTCAGTTATCGTGAATGTTGGTGCCGCATTTACATGATCGTAAGTGATTCCATCGTCCGCTATATTCCATTCAGCATCGGCCTCGTTGGGCATTGTCAAACCGGTCAGCAGCATGAATAAAACAGCCTTTTTTGCTTTCATAGGTCTCCTTCCACAGCTCATGATTTACTATGTTAGACGAAGTGGACGAGGTTTCGTTTCATAAAAATGGCCCGGTTTTTTATAAGTGATCTACCCTTTTTATTAACCACCGTGAAAAATGCTTGAAATTGCTGATCAATGGTCAATTAACGAATATGGCAGGTAATGTTGGCTCATAATCTTTTCTTACTCAATACGATTTCAGCTGATCTTGTCCCCTGGCGTTTCGGTGGACATATAGGGTCAAAGGTTTATGAAGTCTTTCCTGCCTATACCATAAAGCAAATGGATCGTTTTTTTGGCTATGAGCTTAAATACGCCACTTCATTCAAAGCTACACATATCCAAAGAGTTTAAAGAAAAAAGGCAGTGTGAATATGCTTCACACTGCCTCCTCTTCTTTACACGCCCCGCTTGTTGCCCCATATATAGGTATGCAGCTGCGGGAGAACTTTCACGTCATTCAATTCATCATCGGCTATCACTTTATCGATTAGCTCTTCATATTTCTTCAATAATCCGCTGATCAGATGCTGATCATCCGCCGTCCTGCTGTCATCATTGCCGACCTGCAGATAAAAAGGAATGCCAGGATACCGCCCATGTACATGTTTGGCATATTGATAATCTTCTTCATTAAAGACGACAATCTTCAATGAGACATGGTTGTTGGGATTTCGGCCGGCAAGCTTCTCCAATATTTGATCGAGCACCGTAAAGTCCGTGTTCATTCCCGAGCTCGGCGGCTTAGGTGATAGCGTCAGTTCATCGATATCGAGAAACCAGTCCTGCCAACGGCTTCCTTGTGTTTCGACACCGATTTTGATTTTGTGTTCGTGCAGCAAGGCGATCAAGCCATTCAGATTTTTCAGAAGTGCCGGATTCCCCCCAGATATGGTCACGAAGGAAAAACCCGAGCCTCCAATTCGCTTCAGCTCGCCCCAAATTTCTTCTGCAGTCATCTGGACGGTATCTTCCTTCCCTGATCCATCCCAGGTAAAAGCCGAATCACACCACGAACAGGAATAATCGCAGCCAGCAGTACGAACGAACATCGTCTTTTGGCCAATGACCATTCCCTCACCTTGGATGGTCGGGCCGAAAATTTCCATAACCGGGAGTTTACTCACTTTCCATCCACTCCCGTCTCGCCTCAGCATAACTTGTCGGTGTTTCATAGAGACGGACAAATTCCACTCTGGCACCTTGATAATCCTTTAATGAGAGGGCTTCGGCCATTTTTTCATAGATCCAGACAACCATGTTTTCGGCTGTTGTATTCATGGGCGGCAGCGTTTCATTCAAATAACGATGATCGAGGTGGATTTCAATTTCATTTTTCCATATTTCCTTCATGTCCCCGAAATCTATCATCAAACCGCGAGAATCGGTATATCCGCTCAATCCAAAGATGACCTTGTAGGTGTGACCGTGAAGATTCTTGCATTTTCCCTCATAGTCGTGCAAATGGTGTGCTGCGTCAAAAGTGAATTCCTTGCTGACCAGGACCCTCTTCTTTGTATAGTTCAGCTGGCTGCGCTGTATATCTTCATCTATTTTTTGAAGCTTATCGACGATTTTAAAACCATACATCATGAGTGACCTCCCGTCTGCTTACATAGTCATCCAGCCCTTTTTTGCGCAGCTTACATGCCGGACATTCCCCACAGCCGTCAGATATGACGCCATTATAGCAAGTCAGCGTCTTTTCGCGGACAAATTCGAACGCGCCAAGCTGATCGGCAAGCTCCCATGTTTCTTCTTTATTCAGCCACATAAGCGGCGTATCGATTACGAATGACTGGTCCATCGACAAGTTCAAGGTTACGTTCAACGATTTAATGAAAACATCGCGACAGTCAGGATATCCGCTGAAATCCGTTTCACAGACGCCTGTGACAATATGTTTAGCCCCGATCTGGCTGGCCAGAACCCCGGCAAACGAAAGAAACAGCAAATTCCTTCCCGGCACGAATGTTGATGGCAATTCGCCGTCTTCCCCGTCTTCCACTGCAATGTCACTTCTCGTCAGCGCATTGGGCGCCAGCTGGTTCAGCAGCGACATATCAAGGATATGATGGTTGATGCCCAGCTCCTTCGCTATCTGTTGGGCGCATTCGATTTCCAAGCTGTGCCGTTGATTATAATCGAAGGTCACTGCCTCGACTTCCTCGAATCTCTCCATTGCCCAAAACAAACATGTCGTACTGTCCTGACCTCCGCTAAACACTACCACTGCCTTTTCTTTCTTCTTCATTTCTATAAAACTCCTTTTTACGGAAAAAAACAGCACCCTAAGAATAGAGTACTGTTTCTCCTTAGTTTTTTTGAGAGGGTAGCTAGAACCTCTTCCGCCTTAACGCGGAATATACTATTTTCCAACCCAATCGTAACTTGAAAACGAGAAGAAATCAAGTTGTTTGTATAGAGTGACCAGACCTAACGGGAAACTTGGTATTCCGGACAAACCAATTAACATATTCCATCATTTTTCCGATAAATAAGTGAACAAACTTATTGATAAAGGGGTCCATTCATTTGAAAAGCATTAAAGGAAAGATATTGGCGGCATTTTCACTCATCATATCTTTATGTATCATCTTAGGAGCATTCAGTATTTATAGCAGCAACAAGTCACTGAAACATTCGCAAAATATTATTGAAGAGGAACTGCCGCTTCTGATCGAGAGCGAAAAACTGTTATATAATCTTTCCCAACGAACGGCATTCGCTAGAGCCTACATTTTATACGGCGACGAAAGTTATAAAGAAAAATTCTTACAGTATACCGATGATAGCAAAAAAATCCAGGAGAAGCTTTTGTCTTTGAGCGATTCGGAGGAAGCGAAGGATTTGATTGAAAAAAGTGTGGATTGGAGGACGATGATTATCGAGCGGGTATTCACCCAATATGAAAAAGGAAATCCGGAACGAGCTAAAGAGATCCTCAAAAACGAAGTGTCACCCATCAGTAACGATATAATGGAAGGCTTCAAGGGGCTCGCTTCGGAACAGGAGGAATTGATTCAAGCTTCAGGCGAAACCGTCATGGCAAGCGGAAAATCGGTCAAGATGACTAGCATCATCATCTCCATTGCCTCCGTCATCATTGGCACTCTGCTCGCAATCGTCACTGCCCAGCTCATTACCGCTCCCCTCCTTAAAATCAGGGATCGGATGAAATCAGTGGCAGCCGGAGAGCTGGATCATGATCCGCTGGAACATAAGTCAAATGATGAAATCGGCGAATTAACGGCATCTGCCAATCAAATGCAGAAAAACCTCCGTGATACGATCGAAAAAACACTGGCTGTATCCGAATCCGTTTCCACCCAAAGCCAAAGCCTGACACAATCAGCATTTGAAGGGCAGCAGGGCAGTAAGCAGATCGCCACCACGATGTATGAACTTTCGGAAGGTTCGGAGTCACAAGCCAACCGGGCAACGGAAATGGTCCGCATGATGGAGGATTTCACCGGTAAGATCGAACAGGCCCATCTTGACGGGGCAGCTGTATTCATGAGTTCAAGTGAAATCCTTACCTTAACAAAGGAAGGAACCATTTTGATGCGCAGTTCAGTCCAGCAAATGAAAACGGTCGATAGCATCGTCAAGGATGCCGTCGAGCAGGTGAAAGGGCTCGATTCTCGTTCACAGGAAATCTCGCAGCTCGTTCAGGTCATCAAGGATATATCCAATCAAACCAACCTCTTGGCCCTGAATGCTGCCATAGAAGCTGCCCGAGCTGGCGAACATGGCAAAGGCTTTGCCGTCGTCGCGGATGAAGTGCGAAAACTTGCAGAAGAGGTAACCCATTCCGTAGGGGATATTACCGAAATCGTAGGCACTATACAGTCTGGTTCAAAAAACGTCGTCCGCTCCCTGGAAGATGGTTATTCCCAGGTCGATGAGGGAACGAAACAAATTACCCGTACCGGTCAAACCTTTGAGACGATCAATCATTCTGTCGATGACATGAGTACGAAAATCCAACATATTACAGATGAATTGAACTATATCTCTACTAATAGTAAAAATATCAATCTGGCCATTGAAGACATCGCAGCCGTTTCAGAACAGTCCGCAGCAGGGATCGAGCAAGTGTCCGCCTCCGCTCAACAATCCAGCTCGGCTATGGATGAAATCACCAGCCATGCCGGTGAGCTCGAATCTTCAGCGGCGCAACTGATTGAACAAGTCAAGAATTTCAGGATATGACATTGCCGACTCCCGTCACTTGCAGGCGGGAATTGGCGTTTTCCCCTATCGCGGGGTTGTTTTACTTTCGTCGTTTCGGGGAATGAATCATTATAGACAATAAAAATTTAGTGGCACTCTCTATCAATAGAAAGGAAGAATCAATATTTTGCTCCATTATCAGAATATTTAGTGTATAATATATTTACCCAAAGGAATTTTTTTACTATTAAAGAAAGGAAACCATGCCTTCGTTTCCTTTTTTCGAAACCTAGGCATATCTAACCACTAGGGAAAATGCAAGGTTCTCTCACACATTATCTTTTTAAAGACTTTACTATCATAAATATCCATTATTCTCTCCAAAATTGTAAAAAAAGGTTAATATCTACCCGTTTTATGTTACTATTAAACTAAGACCTTTTAACCCCACAAGGAGGAATTCATATGAAGCATCTATTCAGATTCGTAGCAGAGTTTAACGAAAGGAAAGCACTCGAACGGGAAACCGACGAATTCTTTCGCAAAGAATACGAAAATTATATGAAGCTCCATCCTGAAAACGGAGCAAAAAAGAGATTAGCTCCTAAACTATATGTTATTGATGGTGGTAAAAAAGGCGCCCATCATGCGTTTTCTGATAGAAAAAAATCCAGTTAACCACATTTGTTCCATAGTTTTCCGATAAGATCATAATCTCATCCGCAAGCCACAATCCATTTAAATAAAATATTTTAACGAAAAGCTCAGGATTCAGTTCTGGGCTTTTTTGATTTTTCGATTCTTCTATTAACACTATATTAATAGAAGAAACTAGGTATTTTTTTAAAAAATGGGTTAACTTTAGCATTTTTCATGTTTCAGGTAATGGTTCACAAAATATGCAAATCGGTATTTATTGTGTAAAAACCCGAAGAACCGTAAAAAAAGAGCTGTGTTCTTTTACTCATCTTTAAACATATTCAAAACAGTCTAAATAATTGAGTCGATGGACGCAATATCTTACATTGAATGACAAATGAATAATTAATGTTACACAAGCAGCAAATACATGGGTAAAAACAATTATCTACCTGTAATAAAGGTCACACCTAAAGACTATTTATTATATAAATATAGTCATTAAGAATCGGGTTCAAATACTCATTTATTGACATTTGTTCTCTTAATATAGTGTTTCTATTACAACTACCATATTTTAGTGTAAAAAATTCGAGGCATTCCCCAGTTCACTCCCCTATCTTTAGACTCATAAAACAATTCCTTCCATTAGATATTATTACACTTCTATATACATTTATTTGCAAAAAATGAGAATAACTATATTACGATAGAATAATTGACCCTTGCCTATTAAGTTTAAAATCATGTAGTGTGTATTCAGTAAATCAAATATGTGAAAAAAGAGAGGGTAAAAAAATGGCACCAATACTTATATGTGCGATCTTTTTGCTTGGCTATGGCCTAGTTGAACAAAAGCGCCATCAGAAACGTCTCGACTCCATTCCGGTAAGAGTGAATGTGAATGGGATTCGCGGAAAATCGACTGTAACGCGACTGATAACAGGTGTAATTCAAGAAGCCAAGTATAAAACAGTAGGAAAAACGACCGGAACCTCAGCAAGGATGATTTATTGGTTTACGGACAAAGAAAAACCGATCATACGGCGCCCGGAGGGACCGAACATTGGCGAACAAAGGCGTGTCGTCAAGGAGGTGGCTGATTTAGGCACTGAAGCACTAGTTTGTGAATGTATGGCCGTTCAGCCTGATTATCAACTAATCTTCCAAAATAAAATGATTCAAGCCAATATCGGGGTCATCGTGAATGTATTGGAAGACCATATGGATGTCATGGGTCCGACTTTGGATGAGGTTGCCGAAGCATTCACTGCTACCATCCCCTATAATGGTCACTTAATAACCATCGAAAGTGAGTATCTGGATTTTTTCAAAAATATTGCCAGGGAACGCAACACAAAGGTGATTGTCGCTGATAATTCCAGAATCTCGGAAGAGTTCCTGCGAGAATTCGACTATATGGTATTTCCGGATAACGCCTCACTCGCTTTGGCCGTTGCGGAAGCTTTGGGCATCGATGAAAAAACAGCCTTTCGCGGCATGTTGAATGCACATCCCGATCCAGGCGCCATGCGGATCACCAAATTCGGGAATCCAGGCCAGCCTACATACTTTGTAAATGGTTTTGCTGCAAATGACGCATCATCGACTTTGAATATTTGGGACCGTGTGAATACGTTTGGATACAGCACAGAACCTCCTATCGTCATCATGAACTGCCGGCCCGACCGCGTGGACCGTACCGAGCAGTTTGCAAGAGATGTATTGCCTTACATAAAATCCACCATCGTCATTGCCATTGGTGAAACGACATCACCGATCACCCGGGCATTCGAACAAGGGAAATTGGATACCAATGAGTATTGGGATCTGGAAAACTGGACGACGGAAGAAATCGTCGCCCGTCTCAGCCCAGCCATGAAAAACCGCGTCGTATACGGTGTCGGTAACATACATGGTGCAGCGGAACCATTAATTGAAGCATTCATGAAATCTAAAACAAAGCAAAAAGCGAGTTAAGTAGGAGGAACCTTAATGTTTGGATCGGATTTATATGTAGCCCTAGTATTGGGAGTAACACTTAGCCTTATTTTTTCAGAAAAAACGGGTGTCGTGCCCGCAGGACTTATCGTGCCAGGTTATTTGGCACTCGTATTTGACCAATGGGAAATCATGCTGGTCATCATGATCATCAGTGTCGTCACTTATTTAATCGTCACCCACGGCCTTTCAAGATGGGTGATTTTATATGGAAGAAGAAAATTTGCAGCGATGATGGTGACAGGAATTTGCCTGAAGCTACTATTGGACTTCGTCTATCCCGTCATGCCATTTGAAATATTCGAGTTTCGGGGAATCGGGATAATCGTACCTGGCTTGATCGCGAATACCATTCAAAGACAAGGAATGCCATTAACACTTGGCAGCACGCTTTTATTATCCGGCTTAACTTTCGGTTTAATGAACGTGTATTACCTATTCTGAGGTGCATAAGATGAAACGGACTTTAAACGCAAAAGAAAAAACACTTATTTTTATTAAACGGACGAAGAAAAATAATCTTAAATACGCTGGTATCATCTTACCGATCTTACTGATCGCCTTAGTCATCACCACGTGGATGGGACGGGCTGAGGAAGTGAAAACGGTCGCTCCCAAATCCGATCATCCATCGACGATGACAATGGTCGGTGATGTGATGATGGGGCGTTATGTGGAGGAAGTAACGGAAAAACACGGGTATGATTACCTGTTCCGTTACATGAAACCCTATTTTGCCGATTCGGACTATGTCAGCGGCAATTATGAACACCCAGCTTTAAAAGAAGAGGCATCCAGCTACAAGGAAGCCGATACAGCCATCAGGTTAAACTCCAATAAAAGCGGAGTCAAAGCGGTCAAGGATGCAGGCTTTTCTGTCATGACCCTCGCCAATAACCATATGATGGACTTTGAGGAGCAAGGGCTGCTGGATACGATTGATCAATTCAAACGGACCGATATGGACTTTGTAGGTGTTGGAAAAAACACCGCCGAGGCTAAAGCTAGCATCGACTATGCGGATGTTAACGGCGTGCGGGTGGCAACTCTTGGCTTCACCGATGTGTATGGCAAGGATGCCGTACCGACCGATACTCAAGCCGGGATTTTGAATTCAAATCCTGATTTATTATTTGAAATGATCGGAAAAGCAAAGGATGCCAAGCAAGGCAATGCAGACTTGGTTGTCGTGAATATGCATTGGGGTCAGGAATATTCCACATCCGCAACCTTGCGCCAAAAAGACTTGGCTAAAGCGGTCATCGACGCGGGTGCTGACATCATCATCGGGCATCATCCCCATGTCCTTCAGTCGTTTGACGTTTATAAGGACGGTATCATTTTCTATAGTTTAGGTAACTTCATATTCGATCAAGGCTGGACTCGGACAAAGGATTCCGCCATGGTCCAATATCATTTGGCGGAGGACGGAAAAGCATCAATCGATGTCGTTCCCCTGCAAATAGAAGAGGCCACACCAAGGCCAGCCACCTCGAAAGCGGACCGATCCCGGGTTTACCGACAGCTGACGAAGGAAACGGGTAAGAACGTGCAATGGTCGAAAAAAGCGGATCATATCGAAATCAACATCAACCACAAAAAGGTAATCGACCATAAAACAGAGCGGGAACAAGCGGAAAAAGCAGCGGAAGAAAAAAAAGCTGCCCAAGCGAAGCAAAAGGACATACAGCCCACTCAATAAGGAACGATTGACTACTACGTGAACAAGAGAGACACACAACTTAGATACTCACCGAAAAAGGGGGATCCAACGATGATTAACCATATGACGAGAAAAGTGCTCCTATCCCTTTGCATGCTCATATATATTGCAGGATGCTCGAAGTCACCCCCTAATTCTGACACGAATGACCCAATTGATGATAAATCTTATGGAGTCAGTTCTTCCAACCCGATCGCAATAGATGTGGGAATGAAGATATTGAATAACGGAGGCACGGCGGCAGATGCCGCCATTGCCGTATCCTATGCATTGGGGGTAACCGAGCCTTATGGATCTGGTATAGGCGGTGGCGGCGGCATGCTGATTGCCCCTAAATCCGGCAAACCGAATTTCATCGATTATCGGGAATCCTCTCCGGAAGACCCAAGTTCAAGACACCAAACGGGGATACCCGGTTTAGTGGCCGGCATGCAGGTTATCCACGATAAATATGGAAGCGTACCGATGGAAGATCTCATCCAGCCGGCAGTCGATTTGGCACAAGACGGGTTTAAAGTGAACGAAATGTTATCCGCACGCTTGGCCGAAGCCGAACCAAGGCTTTCATCCGATGAAACTTCACTGTTCTACCCGGATGGCGAGGCTCTTGAACCAGGTGAGACGCTAAGACAGGAAAAGCTTGCCGATACATTGAAGGGAATTCAACAAGAAGGCCCTGATGGTTTCTATAAAGGGGAAATCGCCCGGGATATAAAAAAAGAAACAGACGTCGACTTGATGGATTTAAAGCGCTATGAAGTGAAGGAACGGGAACCGGTTCAGGGAACATTTGCAGGTTACGACGTTTGGACGGCCCCTCCCCCCTTTTCAGGAGTAACAGTTCTTGAGATGTTAAAGCTTGCCGAGGAAGCGAACCTTGGTGATGCAAAAAGCAAATCAGCTTATATGAAAGTACTGGGGGCCATCACCCATACCGCTTACGAAGATCGAATCGACCATATCGGGGACGGAACCAGTCCAGCTAAAGCGGAACAGCTGCTCTCCCCCATCCACTTAACCAATCTTAACCAAAAAATCAAAAATGATGGCTGGGAATATAAACAATCGCATGAATCGGAAGAACATGAAAGCACCACACATTTTGTGATCATGGATAAGTATGGCACGATCGTTTCTGCAACAAATACGCTTAGTAACTTTTTTGGATCGGGTGACTATACGAATGGATTCTTCCTTAATGATCAACTGAAAAACTTCGGTTCAGACTTGAATGATCAAGAGGCTTATAAACGATCCAGAACGTTCACATCACCGACCATCCTCAAAAAAACTGGGCAGGAATCGATTGGGATCGGTTTACCCGGCGGCGATAGGATTCCCCAAGTATTGATGCAGGTTCTTTACTCATATTCCGAGAAAGAAGGCTCTTTCCAGGATATCATCGACCGAAAACGGTTCGTCTTTGATGGAAAGAACATTCACACAGAGACAAGACTGTCGAAAGAAACGATATCAGACCTGGAAGATTCAGGATATGAAGTCATTCACGATACAAATCCCATGTTTTATGGCGGAGTTCAAGTTCTCGTAAGAAACGAGCACAACGGACGGTTATCCGGAGCTGGGGATAAGCGAAGAAACGGAAGTTGGAAAGCACATCAATAAACGTGCAGTTTGAATACAATATAAGGGGACGAGATAATGAATATCGCAAAAAAAATTACGAGCTGGGTCATACCTGTTATTCTCATTGCAGCCCTGCTTGTGACGATGAATACATTCAAACGGACCGAAACCTTAACACCTGACGAACAAAAGAAAATCGAACGATATACGACAGTTGAAAAATGAAAAAGCCGGGGCTGATACCCCGCTTTTTTATTTTTGCCATTAGACTACGAAAACCGGAGGATCGCCATGACTTCTACTAGCTACACAAATTTCGCCGAGCTTACAAATAATGAACAAGAATTCCTCGATTACCGCATCATCGCTTATCACAGGAATCCTGTTATTGCCGTCCTTGCCATCCATGGCGGAAATATTGAACCTGGAACCAGTGAACTGGCTGTCGCCCTTGGCGAAAGAATGGGTGCGAGCACCTATTCTTTCGAAGGACTGAAATCCCGGGGAAACCAGATCCTTCATATAAAGTCCAGTTTGTTCAATGAACCGGTCGGAGTGTCCATGGCGGCGGATGCACAAACCACCCTTACCATTCATGGACACCGCAACGAACACGATTCGTTCGTTTACATCGGAGGGCGGAATATAACCTTCAAGAACGTGATCAAGCATTCTCTGAATCGAGCTGGATTTCAAACATATGACGCCCCAAGGCACCTTTTGGGCACGAATGCAAGCAACATCACGAACAGATGCAAAATGGGTGCCGGCGTACAGTTGGAGCTTTCCACAAAGCTTCGGAAAAGCTTGTTCGAAGGCCATGACTTTAGCAGCAAGAACAGGACCAATCAGTCGGAATCCTTTCACCACTTCGTTCACGCGCTTGAAACAGGGGCCCTCACTTATAAACGGTTTATCATGTGAAAAGGAAACGGTTTAGTTCATTAGGTCTTCAGCTTGACCGAAGCTTTCGAACTTTTCGGCAAAATAACCTGACGATAAGCTGGAAATATGAACGCCAGGTTTCTCGGTTGTATGAAGGAATCTTCCTCCCCCCAGGTAGATGCCTACGTGAGTTACACCCCGCCTGGCGCCAGTATCCCTAAAAAACACTAAATCCCCTGCTTTTGGGTTTTCGATCTTCGGCAGCAAGGAGAAGTATTCCTCCGCCGAACCACGCTTGACCGAAAGGCCCTGCTCCTTCATCACCCAGTAGATGAATCCGCTGCAATCCATTCCGAGCATGGGATCATCTTCCCCAAAAGCATAAGTGAAGCCGCGAAATGTGTAAGCATACTTAATGACTGCCTCAGCATTATCATAAGCAGCCTCTTGATTAACGTAAAAAGGAAACAAAGGGCTGCTGTATATTTGAAGATACTGCCCTTGTATCAGCCCAGCAGCCGGAAGTGCATTTCGGTTTTTGATCGCATTCATGGATATGCCGTATGTTTCTGCTATACTTTTTAGTGTTTCCCCGCTTTGGACGATGTGCTCACCTTTTGGGGTAAACGTTTTATAGGCCATTTTATATTTTCCAAAGTAATTCTCCGTACTCGATCTCACCTGAACCGTTTCTGCCCCATATCCGGAATGGACAAATTGGTTCTTGCCGAGGTAGATTCCGGCAGTCACGACCTTCGAACTTGCTTTTTCAAGAAAGAAGATAAGATCTCCTGCTTTCGGAGCCGCTGTATCCATTCCCTGCTTATAAAAACCGTCAACTGTCAAACGGTCGATGGAAATGTTCTGCCTGGAAAGCACCCAATGGATCAGTCCGCTGGAGTCAAAGCCGTTTGCAGGCGTCTCCTCTCCGGCGATTTTTTTAAACCCAACAAATGTTTTCGCATAGTCGGCAATCCTTTTTCCCCTCTCCGACCACTGGTAGGCGGCAGGAGTGGATGCCGTTTGAATGACCTTTACCTTCTGGCCAGCGTATAGCTTGTTATCGGGCAATCCATTCGCATTCATTAACTGCGCCAGGGATAGATGATAGGTCCTTGCAACCGAATCTACCGTTTCATTAGCAGCCACAGTATGAACACGATCTGCCGCCTCCGCCATAAAGCTCGGGAAAAAAATCGAACTGACGATGAACACCAAGATCAATGTTCTGCTGCTTAATTTTTCCTTAAACATTTCAGCCCTTCCTTCTTGATCAGAATATCCAATAAAAAATGCCCCCTGAAGCAAAACTAATTACCTATTAAAACCGAATCAACATTCCATAATACTCACTAATATACCTAATATCGGTAAAAAGAATGAATCTTTTAGCCTATCAACCATTTAAATTAATAAACCACCGCTCCTTTCGGCTATCACATAAGAAAGATGGATGGGTGTTTAGTGACCCGCTAGAATTAAAAAGGGAAAGCTTGATAGCTTTCCCCTCACTCCATGAATCTATGGCATGTACACACTTTTAATATGCGCAAGCTTCAAAAACACTTGATCGCCGCTTGCTGTCGTTAGCTCGACAAAGTTATTCGCTGCCGTTTTCAGCACCCCGATCTTCATCGGGTCTTCCCCTCCATCAAAGACCACAAGTTTTCCTGCATTCTTCTTTAATTGCTCTTCCAAGGAGCGCACCATTGGCACGGCTGATGGATTGACGGGAAAGCATTCTTTACTGAGCGAGTAAGGGATGGCACTTTGATTATTGGGGGAAAGGTATTTCAGGTGATGCAGTGAAATATACATCGTTTTGTATACTGGCGAGTAGAACGCAAAGTAATCATTGAAAACATTGGTGATATAACCGTGCAGCGGAATGTGGCCTGCAACGTGGATCTCTGAAAACACGCCTTTGGCATTCATTAACATTTTTCGATAGGAAATCGATCCCATGTCCTCCATCATCGGAGAATCCAGCGGATATTCAATCTCGTTATCTATTTCTTTACTGAGATTCAATTGATGGATTTGCAGCATCGGAAAATACAGAAACTGCTTTCCGTTGTACAGCACGAGAATATCCATGCCCAGATCCGTCAATATTCCTTTGTACGTTTTTTTTCCCGAGAGTTGGACATCGATTTGCTTACCCAGTAATGCACCCGCATCACTCATTACTATCTCCTCCTAGAAGGTTATTTAGCTGAATATCATTTGGACCCAAAAATATAACAATAGCAGTGTCACCGCTGTAGTCAGCGGTATGACTACCAGGGATACGCTCAAATAATCTTTCCACGTTATTTTCACTTTGTTTTGCTTCAGGATATACATCCAGATAAGCGAGGCAAGAGTACCGATGGGCAACAACAACGAGCCTATGTCACTGCCGATTATATTGGCCAGATAGATGGTTTTTAAGGTAATTGGATCAAGTCCCATCTCCGTTAAGGTAATGGTGCCTATCATTAATGCCGGGTGATTGTTGAATATGTTTGATAGCAGCGATACCAACCCGCCCATGACAAAACTGGCACTCAATAAGCCTTGGTTCACGATCGGTTCACAAATTTTTATGAGTATGGCCGTAAGCCCCACATTATGGAGCCCGTATATGATGACATACATGGAGAACGCGAATATCAGGATGTGCCAAGGGGTTTTCTTCAAGATATCGACTGGATGGGTGCGTAGATGATACCATCTCCAGATCAGCAAAGATAACGAGCCGAGCACGGCAACCCATTCAATGGGAATGGAAAAATAAGAGGCGACGAAGAGTAAACAGCGCACAACAAACACATAGAGCAATACTTTTAACATGAATATCGTACGCTGCCGTTTTGTTTCCACCGTCATGCCCCCCTTTAAGGGATGGAAATTTTTCGTAAAGAAACTTTCTTCAATGTCATATGAAAGCTCAGGTAATTTCTTGGGCAATTTTTTCTTGACCACCAAGAACATCAAGCATGACATGAAAAGCAGCCCCAGGGTTGCAGGTACAAACATCATGGCTGTATGCATATAAAGCGTCATATGCACAATTTGCAAAGCGATTAAATTCACAATGTTACTTACACCTATCGGGGCACTGGAAGCTGTTGCAATCAATGCTCCGCTCAATAGATAGGGAACCGCTTCGTGCGGCTTCAACCTGAGATTTTTCAGTAGCAAGATCAAGATGGGCGTCGTGATCAGGATGCTGCCATCATTATTGAATAACAAAGTCATTAAAAAGCACAATAATTGAATGTACCAATATAGACGATATCCAGATCCTCTGGCAAGGATGGCGAGCCTTGCCGCCGCCCAGTGAAAAAAACCGAAACTCTCAAGGATGACCGCCATCACGATCGTTGCCATGATCGTGATCGATGCCCCCCCAATTTTGCTGATGATATCCAAAATATCTCCATGGGACACTGTGCCGGATAGCAAAATTATCGCTGCACCAATCGAAGCTGGCCAAGCTTCATTTATTCCTCCCGGCCTCCATAATATAACGATCATTGTCATGACAAACACAAAAATAGCCATTCCAATTTCGAAATGCATGCTGTTCTCCCCTTTGGGCCTTGAGCCTTTGGACCCTACTTGTCCGATTCCTATATGTATATTCCACTTACCTGAAAAGGCACCGGTTGCTTGACCAGACTCGCAAAATTGTACCTTTGTACTTCCAGTGGAAATGTCCGCCAAAGAGAGATGACCCCTGCGATCATCACAAGAGAGTTCACCGTATGCGCATGCCAAAAGGGGGAAACCCGATTGAGCGGTCTCCCCTTTTGCCTTATCCGTGACTTTACTTGTTTATCTGGAATTCCCCAAGCGTGGTTTCCAAATCATTTATTAATTGTGTAAGCTGCTCCGTATATTGGGCAAGTTCAATGGATGAAGCAGCTTGTTCCTCCATAGATGAGGCAATTTCTTCTGATGAAGCCGTTGTTTGCTGGGAAACAGCGGTGATTTCTTCAATCACTTGAACGACCGTTTCTTTTTGCTGATTGATGCTTTCGATCGATCTTGTTTCTTCCTGAATGGAATTGGAGATCCTACCGACCGAGTCCTCCAGCTCTTTCATGGCCTCACTTACTGTAATCACGGCATTTTTTTGATCCTTGCTGATTTGGTTCGTTTCATTCGTCGTTTTCAGCAGTTCCTCCGTGTCGGAAAGAATGCTCTGGATGATGGCCTGAATGTTTTTGGTAGCCTCTTTCGAATCATCCGCCAAGCTCCGCACTTCATTTGCCACGACCGCAAATCCTTTGCCAGATTCACCGGCGCGCGCCGCCTCTATCGATGCATTCAAGGATAACAAATTGGTTTGCTCCGATATTTTCGAAATCGCATTCGTAACATCGGAAATGGTTTTCGATTTCTCCACAAGCCTTAAGCTCATATCGGTGACTGCCGTAAACGCCAGCTCCAATTTTTGATAAGAAGTTTCCAGGCTGCCAACCTGTTGTTTCCCTGATTCGATTTTTTTTGATGCGAGCTCCAATACGGATTGGGTCTCCCTGGATTGTTTGGACAACCCATCGATTTCATCACTCAATACCTGGATGGTGCCCGCTCCATGCTCGACTTGTTCAGATTGATTGGATGCACCAGATGCAATCTCGTCTATCGCGCGTGAAACATCCGTAATCGCCGAGCTATTCTCTGCAGCTATTTGGCTTAGTCCTGCATTGGCATCCGTCACCGATTCGGCATTGCCGTTCACCTTGGCAACCAATCCCCTTAATTTCGCGAGCATCGAGTTATAGCTGATGCTCAAATCCCCGATCTCATCATTCGAGGTAAAAGCAAATTCGGTTACTAAATCACCATTCGCCGTCTTTTCGATTACCTTCTTGAAGTCGGCCATGATCTTCGTTAATTTTCCTGCTAAATAAAGGGCACATAAAGTCCCGAATAACAATCCTAATACTATCGATATCAAGACGATGTTTTTCATATCATCCAACTTGGTTTGGAGGATCTTATCAGGAGTAAACCCCAATACTTTCCAGTTCACTCCTGGTACTTCACTCACTTCACCTGTAAACTCCTCATCTCCCAGGGTCAAGGGTTGATTGGCTGTCGTTTCCCCATCATACATGTCCGCCACCCACTTGAACTCCGAATCGAAGCGGTCGGTGTCCGAAACGAAATCCTCAACGCCCTCTTCCATCCCGCTTTTTTCAGGATTCATATTCTTACCGTCCATGTCCTTCATGAAGGAGCTTACGATAAACCCTTGTGAGTCCAGGATGATCAGACTGCTAGTTGAATCTTTTTCGATATTGGACCTCATTTTCCCGATGGTCGAGAGGTCAATATCATAACCAAGGGCCCCGACCATTTTACCGTCCACTAAAACCGGTGTGACAACGGAAGTCATGATCGTTCCTGAAGTCGTATCCTTATACACATCCATCCATTTCGTTTCTGGCCTTTCCGTCAGCTGTGTATAAGTTTTGGTCTCCCGCGCGTCCTGATTGAACTCCATTACGGGCGAAGCGTTCAGGGAACCATCCTTCCCATCCATATAATAAACCGAAATCAAGTCCTCATTATTTGTCTGGAATGCTTCTACTGTCTTACGGATGTCCTTGATCGAATCACCGCTTCTAACTTGATTGGAGATTAATTGAGATAATTGCTCTAGCGAATTTTCATAGGTAGCCATGCTCAGATTGATTTGTGTCGCAGCATTTTGTGCCGAACTTTTGTTGAGGGATCTACTATCTTCTTTAAAAATGGACGTTACCTTCACCCCCATAATCGAAACGGCTACCACTATCGCAAGAAAAACGGATAAACAAATGAATAGTAACCATTTTACCCGGATTGATATCCTTCTCTTTACTTTTTCCTTCTTGCCACCCCGTGAACTTCCCATTAACATCTTCCTCCCTATTCTTTCACGTGAAAACACAGATGCCATCTATGCACAAAATGGATCATACCTTATTCTCCATGACTTACTTTATTTTTCCACATAAACATACTATATACCCAATTTACTATTGTCAATTACCAATTTTATTGAATCGAATGGGTCCAAAGGTACGAGTCGCATTAATAATACCATTTAGACAGTGTAAATGATGTGAAAATTAACAGAAAACATGCATTTCTCGCCAAATCACCCTTTATTCCAGGGTTTCATCGAGCTGCTCATTTTTCCATATATTACATGATTTCATGACCAGCATCAGTCTGTGAGCCAGCCATGCTCCATTTACGAATAAACGGATTAAACCCGCGATAACCTTTCCGCCTGGTTCACATACAAAAAAAACACAGGCCAGCTGCCTGTGTTTCGTACCCACCTTTATGTATTTCCATTACTTCTAGCCGTCGATCCGTTTGACGGCGATGATATATTCCTCATGCCACTTTTTCCATGCCTCCATCGGAAAGTCAATCGCACGCCCATCCAATACTTCCCTTAGCATGTCGAGACACACATGCCAGCCTGCCAAATCCTTTGATGTATGATCACTGAGCGTAATGATGGATTCCGTCAAAATCAGCGAGCATCCATCCTTTTCAGGAGATGACTCGAAACGAACCCAGCCATCGCCCCATTCAAACTCTAAAACGGCAAGTTCCCGAAAATCCCTTATCTTCATATCAAAGGATTTCCCCGACCCATCATTGAAATTGAATTGAATGTTTCCGTCTTTTCGAAGGTCCTTTATTTCCAGATTGGACATCCATTTCTCCAGCTCATCATTCTCCGTTAAAGCATCCCATACCTTTTCCACTGAATGATTGAACTGGCGATCGAATCTGGCGATAATCCCGTTCCCTTCTTTTTCGATGACAGCTTGCATCTAAATCACCCCAATCAATTTTCATCATATTCCGATACATTATCAAGGGAATATACACATTATTGGAAGAATCCCCTCCCATGTATCCAGGATAAATACAGTCATTTCCATAGAGTGAACGTCCTATGCCACTTCGTTTGTAACCAGTCCCGGTCGTTCATTTCGCCATTTTGCTTATGGAACTGGAGGCTCCCGCCTACCTCACCCTGTAATTATACGCCCTAAAGAAAACAGTGCCCCAGACTTTTCATTCGAGGTTCAAGTTTAAAACGACACGCATCATCCAGGACTTGCAGGTCGGAAAGCTCATTAAGCTGGGGTTACCTGCTCGACTTTCACCTTTGCATTCAAAGTTTCACAACCTTCAGCAGGGATATTGCCACATTCACCACCCCTGGCGTTTTGATAAAGAAGTGATATGAGCAAGATGATGGCGGCCATGCCACGCATACATGCCGATGTTCTCTCCGACCTTCACCTCTCCTGATTCAGGATGAAGGAATGTCCGGTTCAGATCTTCGGCGGAAATGCCTGATAACAGCTTGTGCAAGCGGCCATGAACCGCCTCTAATAGAGTCAGCGATATATCAACCGGCATTTCATAGTCAGGCAGCTCTGCCCAGCGTCCCTGTTCATAAGGTTTGATGGCTGGATTTTCTTCTGTAAGAGCAAGCTTAAAACGGACATACGCATTCATATGACTATCTGCAACATGGTGCACGACTTGACGCACCGTCCACCCGCCCGGACGATAAGCCGTATCAAGCTGTTCATCATCCATGTTGCCTACAGCCTCCTTAAGCAGTCCAGGCAAAGCCCCAATCTCTTTGATCCAACCATCGGCCATACTTGCGATTTCCCCATCAAATTGAAATGTCCCAACCGGGTACTTCAAATCCATCTACATCGCTCCTTTTATGTTCACCAACCTATATTATTACATTCTTTATCACTCATGATAAATCCTCTGTCATCGACGGCATTTATGCTTGCTCATTCGATGATTTCCCAGCAGGAATATTAATCCAAATCATTAAAGGTATACTATTCCCACTTTTAGCAACCATAAACAAATATATGATCGCGGTTATTTAAACAATTTACTCAACAATGGAAATGGGGATAAGAGCATTTTGAAGAAAATTAGTTCGATACAAGTTCTTAGTATTTTCTTTTTATCTATTGGCCTTCTTAATCATGTCATCTTGATCCCCTTCCTTCTTTCTGCCGGCGGAAGGGATGCTTGGTTTTTTGCCGCTCTTACTATCGGGTTGATCCCGATTTGGGTCTATCTCTTATCAAGGATAATCAAGAACATGAATAATGAAACTCTGGCGGCTTGGCTTGAGAATAAATTCGGCAAACCGATTAAAAATATCGTTTTATTCTTCACCATGATTTATCTGATAAGCCTGATTTTGGCCACCACGAAGGAAACGATGGATTGGATCACGACAAGCTTCCTTTTTGAAACCCCTAGTTTGGCCATCATCCTTCCGTTTGCCTTGCTATGCATATTCATGGCCCACTCTGGCTTGCGTTCCATTGCCATCAGTTCTTCCGTTTTATTGCCGATTGTCGTAATTCTTGGCTTGTTTGTTGCGACGGGAAATATTCCGAAAAAAGATTATAGCCACCTTCTTCCCCTATTTGAGAATGGTTATTTTCACGGCACTAGAGCCTTTCTTTATTCATCGTACGGCTTTGCTGAACTGATTTTACTTGCTTTTTTCCAGGAAAAACTTTCCGATACACTTAGCCGCAAGGGACTGGCCCTTTTATGCCTTGGCTTGTTGTTCCTGCTTATTGGCCCGCTGACTGCAGCAATCGCGGAATTTGGACCGATCTTAGCCGAAGCCATGAGATACCCCGCCTATGAACAATGGCGCTTGCTAACAATTGGAAAATATATCGAACATACCGATTTCTTTTCCATTTATCAATGGCTTGCCGGTGCTTATATCCGTGTTTCCTTGGCGTTATTCCTTATAACGGAGAACTTCAAAGGAAAATCCAACAATATGAAGCTCGGAATCCTTTTCGCCATCGGCTTTCTCATGGTGATCATCTCCATCGTGCCCTTCAGTAATTTCAAATTCCTGCATATCAGTCAAAACTATTATTACCCTGGCACCTTTTATTTCCTTTTACTTTTGACCGCCTTTTTGTTTATCGGCACATTCATCCATTCGAAGGAGGGGAAAAAGCATGAGAATGAAACGATCCAAAAATGAACCGGAACTGCCTGAATTGAAGGAGGAAACATTTCGCAAGTTGTTCTGCAAGAGTTCAGACATCCTCTTCGACACGATTTATATCGGTGAAACCGAAAATCCCATTCCTGCCCTTATCTTTTATTGCTCGAGCATGGTCGACATCAGTTTATTGAATGAGGGGATATTGGAAAAACTGAACAAAATGATGGAGTTGGATGAGAAAATCGATGCGGAGGAAACCATTAACAAGCTGAACCCGTTGGTGGATTTGACGAAAGTAACCATCGATGATGAATTCACTAGTGTACAACAGTTGATTTTCTCCGGTTACGCTTTGTTGTTCATCCCGTCCACCCAGAAGGTGTATTCGATGAATTTGTCCAATGTCCCGAACAGGCAGCCTGAGGAATCCTCCTTCGAGGTTTCAGTACGGGGGCCAAGAGATGGGTTTGTCGAAGATTTAAGCATAAATACAGCCTTGGTCAGAAAGCGTTTAAAAACAAAATCACTCGCCTACGAGGATTTTATCGTAGGCAGGCGAAGTCAAACGAAAGTAGCGCTGATGTACATGGATGACATCGTCAATAAAGATCTTATCACCAATATTAGAGACAGGATGAAATCGATCGATATTGATATATTGGTCAGCAGCCAGCAATTGGAGGAAATGATCTCAAACAGTAAATTCAGCATATTCCCACTCACTCATTATACGAGCCGTCCCGATTTTGTAGTCGAGGCCCTCAATCAAGGAAGGTTCATCCTGATCGTTGACGGGATGCCCACGGTCATTGTCGCCCCTTCTACATTATTATTGCAAATTAAAACAGCTGAAGATTCGAATCTTCCTTATTTGTATGTAAGCCTTGAACGGCTTCTCCGTTTTCTGGGACTGGGCATTACCATTTTATTGCCAGGGTTCTGGATATCGATTTCCGCTTTCAATATCGAACAGGTGCCGTTTCCTTTACTTGCCACCATAACCCTTTCAAGATTCGGGCTTCCGTTGTCTGCGACGATGGAGTTCATTCTCATGCTCATTTTATTCGAGTTATTCCGTGAATCCGGAGTGAGATTGCCTAAAGCCGTCGGCCAGACCGTCGCAGTGGTCGGCGGGCTCATTGTCGGTGATGCCGCAATCCGGGCAGGGCTGACCTCCCAAACGATGCTAGTGGTAACAGCTGTTACATCTGTCGCTTCTTATACCCTTGTCAATCAATCATTAACTGGAGCCGTCACCATCTTACGCATGCTCGTCCTGGCACTCAGCTGCATTTATGGAATCTACGGGTGCATCATCGGCTTCCTGTCCGTCGTCACCTTATTATCAAGACTCGATTCATTCGGTGTTTCCTATATTGGCGGACTAAACCCGCCAAGATTGACTAAGGTCCTGGATTCCTTCATACAGAGGCCGTGGAATTCAATGGCCAAGCGATCCCTAGGTGCCAAAGATAAGACAAGAAAGGGGCCATAAGGACATGTTCCGCATCACTAAAATTTTGTTGACCATTCCCTTATTCCTGTTACTTTCCGGTTGCTGGGACGAAAAAACGATCCAGGATTTCCACTATATAACAGCGATCGGCATCGATTTCAAAGATGGGGAATATATCGTTTATGCGCAGCTTGTGGACTTCGCTGCCGTAGCTAAAACGGAAGCGAAACCGACGCAAAATCCTCCTGTATATGTAGGAAAGGAAAAAGGCCGTTCCATTTCGACGGCCATAAACCAACTGATGCATAATACACAGCAAGCCCTTTATATGGGGCATGTTTCCACCTTTGTACTAAGTGAAAATGTACTGAAACAGCAAAGCACCGAAATAGTCGATTATATTTATAGGAACCAATTGCTTAGATACTCAGCCAATATTTTCGCCACGAAAAGTTCCATGGATGAGCTTTTTTCCATCAATGGCTATTTTAATTTGTCACCTTTGTACACGACTTTATATCTACCTGAAGATGTCTATCGTAATCGTTCATTCGTTAAACCCATTACCGTTCAAAAATATTATTCCAATCAACGTGAAAAAGCATCGACGACCATTTTGCCTTCCATTAGCTGGAACAATAAGGTGTGGAAAGAAAAAGGGACTAAACGCAAAAGCCTTTATATGGATGGAGCCTTTGTCATTTTCTTCAAAGTTTCACAGCCCTGGTTTTCTGAACAAGAATTGAGCGGCGTCCGCTGGCTAACTAAAGAAACCATCAAGGCACCCGTAAATATTAGCTTTAACAAGGAAGATATCTATGCTTCCTTCTCCCATCCCTATCATAAAGTGAAACCAGTTTTCAAGAACGGAAAGTTTAAATATGATATCGAGGTTGTCGTGCCAGGCAAAATACTCGGACTCGATACGCAAATGGATATGAATAAAATAAAACGGAAATTTGAAAGCCAAATAAAAAAAGAGATTCAATCGACCTTTGAAGCAGGACTCAAAAAGAATGCAGATCCGCTAAGCCTAGGCAAAATCCTCTATATCAAAGAAACGAAATACTGGCAGGAAAATGATATTAAAGAACCGAAAGATTACCTGGATCACAATTCAATCCATGATATCAACGTCAAAATCCATATCAAGAACACAGGCGGCTTGGAAGCTAAACCTTTAAGATGATGGCGCAATGCTTCATTCGCACAATATATAACTGCTGAAATGCAAGCCGTGCACCACATTCACGAGTTAATGGCCCAAACACAATGGAAAACCTTCAAAAAAACGAGCAACACGCGTAAAGAAGTCATGAATATGTTTCATTATGCACCAACAAATGGTAAATTATGAGTATTCAAATCATTTGGAGGTTTCAAATATGAATATTCAGAGAGCTACATTGGACCAGCTCGAATCTCTGACGGGTCTTTTTGATGCATACAGAGTGTTTTATGAGCAGGTGTCTGATTTTGTTTCTGCAAGGAATTTTTTGGGTGAAAGGCTGGCGAATGGAGATTCTGTCGTGTTCATGGCCTTTGAAGAGGAGGATGCTGTTGGGTTTGTACAACTGTATCCTTCCTTTTCATCAGTAAGCATGAGGCATTCATGGATATTGAACGACTTATTTGTGAAGGATTCAGCTCGCAAAAAGGGATATGGCGAGGAGTTATTGAAGGCGGCGATCGCTTTCGCAAGGGAATCAGGCGCAAAGGGGATTACACTCGAGACAGGTAAGGATAATGTGAAGGCACAAAGCCTTTACGAAAAGATAGGATTCGCTCGCGAATCGAATTATTTTTATCATTTCTCCATCGTCTAATAATAAAAATAAGAGCAGGGAAATGTTATTTCCCTGCTCTTGGATGCCTTTTATCTTTATTTAGCAGTTTCGAGGCTAGCTTGAATTTCCTTAATTAGAAGTTCAGCACCTTCAGCGCTTAGGATCAATTTTCCGTCAGCTAGTTTCATATTGTCATCGGATGTTTCACCTGTTACCTGACAAGTCATGTTTGGTTTATATTTTTGAAGGATTATACGATCTTGTTCGACATAGATCTCCAAAGCGTCTTTCTCTTTAATTCCTAATGTACGGCGTAGTTCAATCGGAATGACTACCCGTCCTAATTCGTCAACTTTACGTACAATACCTGTAGATTTCATGATTATTTACCCCACTCATTTTCTTGCGAATGTTGCATCTATGTATTTCGTCAGCATTCGACATTATTTGCACTTCTATAAAGATACCACTCCCTACCATATCCGTCAATTCTCGCATCTTCGGATATTATCTACCTTTATATATTTTTTTAACTTAAACGGCTCTGAACCCCGTCGTGTCAACGTTTATACTCCTTCCTTATAGAATATACTGGCAAATCAAACGCGAAAATGATAGCGCTTCCGTTCCGTGCCGACAAAACGTTCATGTCGAACGATGAAGCATGATTTTTCAAATCTAGCAGAATCCTGTTGATTTTCCATCACTTTTGAAGGACAATTTATATTGGTTGATTATATATTTAGAAAATTTCTTTAACTCCTTCCCACTGCGAATATGCGAATATGTTCGTATCACCATAACGAAAGCCAATTGCCATACTTTCAGGGTCTTGGCTAATTATTGGCTCATAAAACAGATTGAGGTGAGTCAATTGCGTCCGATTATATTAGGGATTTGTTCAGCTTTCTTCTTTGCCTTTACGTTCGTTTTGAATCAGGCGATGGAATTGTCTGGCGGGAGTTGGATTTGGAGTGCTTCGCTGAGGTATATTTTCATGGTGCCCTTTCTATTGTGTATCGTTTTAAGCAGGAAAAACCTGCTTCCCCTACTGCGTGTGATGGGAGAACGGCCGGGACCTTGGCTGCTTTGGAGTTTTGTGGGCTTCGGGTTATTTTATGCCCCCTTATGCTTTGCCTCCGCCTACTCACCGGGTTGGCTGATTGCCGGAACTTGGCAAATCACGATCATTTCGGGAGCTTTGCTGGCCCCGCTCTTTTTTGAAAATATCCAAACGAAAGATGGGCTTAAAAGGCAAAGAGGGAAGATTTCCGTAAAAGGGCTCTTCATGTCGATGATCATCCTGCTCGGTATCATCCTGATGCAGCTGGAGCATACGAAGCATATTTCCATGACCAACCTCTGGTTAGGCGTGATTCCAATCATCATCGCCGGATTCGCATATCCTTTGGGGAATCGTAAAATGATGGAAGTGTCAGAAGGGAGGCTCGATGCCTATCAAAGGGTATTAGGCATGACTTTGGCAAGTCTACCGTTTTGGTTCCTGCTTTCCATTTACGGATTCATGACAGTAGGCGCCCCGACGAAGATGCAGAGCTTTCAATCCCTTTTGGTAGCCTTATTTTCCGGCGTTATTGCTACCGTCCTTTTTTTCAAGGCGACCGATATGGCACGCGGAAATATGCAGAAATTAGCTTCCGTCGAAGCCACTCAATCAATGGAAGTGCTTTTTGCCCTGGCTGGCGAATTACTATTCCTTGCTTTAGCGATTCCTTCCCTTTTATCGTGGTTCGGCATCTTCATCGTGATCATCGGAATGATCCTGCATAGCTATGTATCACATAAAAATGAAGGGCCAGCCCGAAAACGGACAGTCAGTGCCTGATTGGTGCTTTGCATCATGAAGCGTTACTTGATTTTGTCATGATTTTTCTCTTGAGTATGTTTTAAAAGTATGTATAATGTAAAGTAATTGCATACGTCAAATGTTTTCTAGGGTTCCGCAGCTCGTCTATGGCTGGCCTGGTCCGAGAGAAAACTCACAGCTTGCTGTGTCACGGAAGGATAAAAGCCTGGGAGATACTGTTTAACAGTCATCTCTTGGGCTTTTTTGTTTTTTGGTAAAGAATAATGATATTGGAGGTGTTGGTGTCATGAATATCAACTGGATTAAAGTATTCATTGCAGCTTTTTTTGAGGTTTTTTGGGTGGTTGGCTTAAAACATGCGGATGGTTTTTGGACTTGGACCGGAACCGTCATTTCCATCATCATCAGTTTTTATTTGATGATCATGGCTGGACGGAAGCTTCCCGTCGGAACGGTATATGCCGTTTTTGTAGGGATGGGGACCGCCGGGACCGTTTTATCTGAAATCATCTTCTTTGGAGAATCATTCAAGTTAAGCAAAACGCTATTGATCCTCCTATTATTAGGAGGGGTAATCGGTTTAAAGGTAGTGACCGATGATAAAGCTGCAAAAGGGGAGGAATCATGATGGCTTGGATTTCTTTAATCTTAGCGGGTCTATGTGAAATGTTTGGTGTTGCGATGATCAATAAATTGCATAAAGACCGGAATTGGCAATCCTTGACGCTGTTATTCGCCGGATTCGGTGCAAGTTTCCTATTTCTTGCTTATGCCATGCAAACATTGCCGATGGGAACGGCCTATGCGATATGGACTGGAATCGGCGCATCAGGCGGAGCGATAATCGGGATGCTCCTATATGGTGAATCGAAAGATTGGCGGAGAATCGTGTTCATAGCGATGGTGCTATGTGCAGCTGTCGGCTTGAAACTCGTTTCCTAATTTAGAAAAAATGCCGCCCATTTGCAGGCGGCCTAACAGGAAGGGCTATGACGGTGGCTGAAACAGCTTCCCCCCTTCCTATATCATCAAAATTTCCCGAATGTCTTCTTCTGTAAGTGCGGATGATGACTTCTCTCCAGGGTCGATGATTTCCTCAATCAGATGCCTCTTCTTCTCTTGAAGCTCATTCATTTTCTCTTCGATGGTGCCCCGGGCAACGAGTTTGATGACTTGGACCACGTTTTCCTGCCCCATTCGGTGGGCCCTGTCGGCAGCCTGCTCCTCAACGGCCGGATTCCACCAAAGGTCATAAAGAATGACCGTGTCGGCACCGGTCAAATTGAGCCCAGTACCTCCAGCTTTCAGAGAAATGAGGAATATATCCCGTTCTCCCGCGTTAAATCGATTGCAGACATCCACACGTTCCTTCGCTGGTGTTTGTCCATCCAAATAGAAGTAGTCTAGTCCCTGCCTAGCTAAATCCCTGCCGATCATTTGAAGCATCTTGGTAAATTGCGAGAAAATCAGCACCCGTCTTCCTGAAAGCTTCGATTCCTCGATGATTTGCATCAGCTGTTCATACTTCGCTGAGCTGCCTGTATACCCGTCCACAAACAAGGCGGGGTGACAGCAAATCTGCCGCAGCCTGGTCAAGCCAGCGAGAATCCTGATCCGGTTTTTGCGGAAGGTATCCTTGTCGAGATGCTTGAGCGTGTCAGCTTTAAGCTTCGCCAAATAGGCACCGTATAGTTTCTTTTGATCTGGAAGCAGCTCCCTCGATTCGAGCGACTCGATTTTTTCCGGAAGCTCCCCAAGTACGTCCTCTTTCATCCTCCGCAGCAAAAAAGGCCGGATCCTCCGGGATATCTTCTTCCTGGAGAGGTTGCTATATTCCTTTAACCCCATGAACAGCTCGGGAAAGACAACATGAAATAGTGACCAGAGCTCTTCAAGCGAATTCTCGATCGGCGTGCCCGTCAGCGCAAAGCGATGTCCGGCCTTTATCTTCTTGGCCGCCCGGGCCGTTTGTGTCCCAGGGTTCTTGAACGCCTGTGCTTCATCAAAGAACACCGTATGGAAGTCCTGTTTCTCAAACCATAAAATATCCCTCCGCAGCAGCGGATACGAGGTGATCACGACATCCACGTCCATTGCTTCCCTTAATAGCTTTGTCCGCTCAAGCTTGTGGCCATCGACGATGACAGCTTGGATATCCGGAGCGAATTTTGTGAATTCAGCCAGCCAATTATAGGTTAAGGATGAGGGGCAGACAATGAGGGCCGGGAGCTTTTCCTTACGAATGTCGGGCAGCTCCGATACGATGAACGTAATGCTTTGCAGGGTTTTACCGAGTCCCATATCATCTGCAAGAATTCCTCCGAATCCGTATTCGGCAAGTATTTTCATCCATTTGTAGCCGTGTATTTGATAATCACGCAATATCGGCTCCAGGCTCATTGGCACTGGGAACTCCAATTTATCCGGATTCTTGATGTTTTCCAGGAACTTACGGAATGATTCCTCGATCGTGAATGTGCCGCTGTCGTTTACGGAATCCAGAAGCTGTAGCCCTGTTACGATTGGCATGTTCAGACTGCCTTCCAGATCTTGATCCTGTACGGGAAGTGCCTTCAGAAAACGTTGGATTTCCTCGAACTCCCTCGTCTCTAGGGAAAGCAGCGATCCATTCCTTAAGCGGTAATACTTCCGCTTTTCTTCAAGCGCTGCCAACACCTCACGTATTTGCTTATCGGGGATCGCGTCCATTTCAAATTTGAATTCCAGCCAATCCGTTCGTTCCTTCTTGATTTTCACCCTGATGCGCGGTGCCGAATTCCCCCGCGATATTCGGTTTCTTATCGCTGTCGTGGCATAGATCTGGACCAACTTTTGGAGTTTCGGGACGATATGGTATAAAAACTCGTACTCCAACTCTTCATTATGCAGGAAGTAACCACCGTCCGTCTTGGCGAATCGGCCATCCTCCATAAGCGTTAGTATTTCCGCCTCCTTTGTTGCATCTCTTATGAGCATCGCAGGTAATTTGGATTCATCCAAGGGGTTGATCACGATATTTTCATAATGGAATTCCAAACCGGCAAGCAGCCTGTTTTTCACTCGATCGAGGTATAGCTTGGCCACAAGCGGTGCCGCCATAAACCGTTCACTGATGGACCTTGCAATATGGACTTCCCCGAGCCTTTTCAAGCCCGGCACAACTTTGTCGAGGAATAATTCCAGTTGATCAGAATGGATGGGAATTCGATCCATCCCTGAATCTTCAAGCATTTGCTTCAAGTCAGATAGGCGTTGGCAATCCTCGGATACGAGCTGGACGAGACTTCCATCAAATAGAACCGTATTATATGCATCCATGACGATCATCTCATTCAAGCCTTTAACATCCAGTCGATATCCTTCACCCTCGCTTTGGTTAAAATGAAAACGCAAAGGAAGCGATTCGCCTGAAATCAGCAGACCTTGAAACGTTTTGCCGCCATGAGCCAGCTTCACCCACGGTACACTGGCAAAGAAAGGGAGGAGCCTGGTAAAGGAAGATGGAGAGAGAAGCAATAAGTGATCGTCCATCTTGTATTCCGATTCATCCGCTAGGGCGTCTGCATAGACTTTTTCATCCGATAGCACGGTAATGAGCTGCTGCAGGACTGCGTCCGTTTCACGCTGAAAACAATGAAGCTCAGGGTCATACAGAAATGACGGGGAGAGCAAGGCAGGTTCCCCTTCTTTTACTCGCTTCAGGAAATCCCGGACATCCACTACATGAACCTTACCGATTTCCAGTCCCATTCCCAGCATATATTGCCTTTTGCCCATCAATATTGGCTTCAGCGTAAACTCGGCTTCAAGCATCTGCCGGTTTTCGAAGTGGAGCTGATGGCCGCTTTTTCGTACAGTCTGGCTATTGAACAGCGTCAGTAACCCCTCGGACAGCCTTGACGCATCTACCTGGGCTGTGTCTGCCCCTTCAGGGACCGTTCCTTGGCGCTGATGATCGTAAACCGACAGCAGTACGGCTGCAATATGCTGGCAATCCTTTGCGAAGGAAGCGAGCGTAGGGCAGGTGCATGTCGATTTTAAGCCGCCGGCGGCATCCGCTGCAACGGAAACATGAAAGATTTCCTTTCCAACGACAATTGCTTCACAGCCATCGGGGCGGTAGCTTTCAAAAGTCACTTTATTCGTGCGCCGAAAGGCCTCCCCTCTTTTGAAGGAGACTGTCCCACACATGTCTTTTATGATTTTTTGATTTAATTTGATATCCAAAATGGCAGACCTCCTTGCTGAGGATTTCTATGTAACCATCCTATATGAAAGATAAACCCATTTCATCATCATACTATGAAATGGGTGAACGGGGTGGTAAAAAAGCAAAAAGACAAACCCCTCATTCAAACCAAGATTTGAAATGGAGTTCATCTATCATGCCATACTGGCTAGGTAAGCGTTCATTGCTGGCCTTTGGATTTGTTATCCTTCTCTTTTTTTCGATAAATGAAACTAAACAATAAGATGACAAGAAGCACCATGAACAGAATCAATTCCGCACGGTCCTTTACCAAAAATGGGTTGAAGGCATGCTTAATGGAATTATCCAAATCGAATCCTAATAGAATATCCATTCCTAATGAGAAGAGCACCAAGGGAACCAGCAACAATAGCGTAATACCGAAAAATTTCATTTGTTATCCACTCCACCTTCTAGCTCCGTAGTATGTTGCTGGTGCTTGGTTGTTTTCTTCCGATTCTTGAAAAAAGCAATGATCAGGAGCAGCAGCGGAATGATCACCTGAAACGGGAGGTGGATGTAGATCGGCACGGCCTCGAGACCTTCATGAATATGTTCCGAATAGCTGCTTGCTATCACGATCGATACCAGCAATATGACGATGCCGACCGGATAGGCAAGCCGCGATGATTGTTTTACATTGAACACATTGGCCGTTCCCATTACCGCTACATAGGTGAAAACAGTTATTTTGATGAATCCGCCAATCATCAGCTTCAACAAAAAATACACATCGAGCCGTTCCAAAAATCCAGCGACCTCGATTGATTGAATCAGCGTCAGCAGCGGATATTGGGAGCGTAATGTAAGGTCGACTCCCAGCACCGCAATATTCAATGCCATTGTGAAAGAAAGGAAGATCCCGCTTGCTGCCAAGCCAGCGACTCCAATTTTTATCAGTCGCTGAGGCTCGTTCAAATAAGGGAAAATCATTAAAAAGACAATGAGTTCGCCAAAAGGAAAGAAGATCGTTTTGGAAAAGGCCATCTTGCCCATCTCGAGGACACTGATTTCAAGAACAGGCTTGAGGTTGTTCATATGGATCATGCCTGAAACGATGATCAGAATAAAGAATGTAATGTAAAGCAAATTCTCGAGGACGAAGAATAGTTCCCCTGTCCTTGCCAGTACCTCTATTCCTTTACGGACGGTATATATCACAACTAAAATGAAGGCTGCATTGGCAAAAAATAACGGAACGTGCGGATAGGCAAAGGTAAGCAGTGTCTCACCGAAATCCCTCAAAACCCTTGCTGCAAGATACATGAAATAAAGGATATAAAGAAAAGCCACGATCTTTCCGAAAAAATTGCCCAATATGCTCCTTACAAATTCAGTCAGAATCTGATCTGGGTAGTAGCGGAACAGGGCATAATAAACGAAAAACAATAAAATGCCGCCGATTGTCGCAATGAGAATGACCAGCCAGGCACCTTGTTTGGCTTCACCTGCAAGAGGAACCAAAAGTGCACTTCCCATTTCAAACAAAAAAATAAGGACGAACAGCTGGTAGCCGCTGATTCTTGCCTTTTCCATGTGGTTGGCACTTCCTTTCCATTATTGATCACCCTTTTTAATATCCGATAGATACGGCTTATTCCGCAGTCCTGTGCGGCGGATGAAGGACTCCACCTGTATCTCCGCTTCCAGCTTGGGAAAAGTCACATCATCCCAATTCTTTTCATGCTTTTTCCAGTATTCAGGGTGGGACTCATGAATCAGTTCCCCAAAGCCAAAAATGTCCGATTTATTTTTTTGGGCTATTGCGATCGCATTCTCCATTTCCTTCTTTAAATCCCTCGCCAGCTCCTTTTCGATGTCTATTAGTTCGTGCGGACTCACAAGATTAAGCGGAACATTCACTTCGCGGATATCTCCTTCTGCACGGACCGTAATATACATTTTAGGTTTGCCGTTTTTCATTCTCGGCTCGATATTGGTTTTTTGGCGAAGCACTTGATAGGTGATTGCGCCTTTTTTGCCTCCCCAATCAATGTTAACATTCGTATTCACGATCCTATCCATCACCCACATCGTTCCGATTGCCTGTTTACCATCCAGCCAATCAACCAATTTGCCATCCTTAAAAACACCTATACCGACAGCATTTGGATTAGCCGCAATACTCGAGGATTGAGTATTCTCCATTTTATTCTCTTTACCGGTATTCCCCCTCACTGTAAATCCACTGATCAACGGCTCTTTACCGGAGCTGACGAGATTCTTGATCACCTCTTGCAAATTGACGTTAATGCTTCCGCCCTGCTGCTTTTCCGTCGATTCAATCGTTTTGATGACTTTTTCAGACGATAACTTATCGATCGCCGTCAGCGTTTCGACGATATCTTTTGCTTTTACACCACGGGCAATGACGAGCCTCGTGGTGGCCCGGAATTCCGGGGAGCGCTCGAAAGCATCCAAAATCGAATTGATTCCCATTTCTTTTGCGACATCCTCACCTATGACCACAAGGTTTGCATGGGCAAAATACATGTCACGCGATATTTTGGTTGAAGCGATACTGTCCAATTGAAGCACATTATCCCCAGTGGCCCTATAAATGGAGATGGGGGGGTTGGTTCCCCCTCCGCCCTGGAGTGACCCCGCCACATTGACGGGGTTAATGATTTGAAACGTTCCCACTAACTTTCCGTCTTTATTTTTATCGATTCCGACGGCAGAGACGATCGACATCTCGTTCAATTCGGTTTTATCCCAACAGCCGGAGGTGAAGGTTGTGCCGATCAACATCAAGAGCAGAACGAGTCTTTTACGATTCATTTCCATCACCTTTTCCCTCGTTAGATGTTTTCATTCCACGTGATTCAGGAGGCAGCGGTCTTTGATTATCGCCTTCCCGTTTCAGGTTATCTTTTGAGCTTATGAGTTTGGGTCTTTCCTTGAACGCCCACATCGGCCTTCTGAAGAATGTGTCACCCAATCCTTGCGGGTTCAACGGTGCCAGCGGTGACATATACGGGACACCGAATGAACGCAGGCTGCATAAGTGGACGATGAGGACGATAAAGGCTAAGATCATGCCATAGAATCCGATTACGCCGGCACAGATGATGAACGCAAAACGCACCAATCGGGCAGAAATGGCAATGGAATAGGAAGGCGTTGCAAAGCTGGCAATCGCCGTGATCGAGACGATGATGACCATCGCCGGAGATACAATGCCGGCCTGTACGGCCGCCTGCCCGATGACCAGGGCACCGACAATCGACATTGTCCCACCCACTGCTTTTGGCATCCGGAGGCTCGCTTCCCTCAGGATTTCAAAGGTTATCTCCATGAGAAGGGCTTCAATGACGGCAGGCAATGGCACCGTTTCCCTTTGCGCCGCGACGATGACGAGCAATTTCGTCGGGATCATTTCCTGATGGAATGTCGTGGCCGCCACATAGAGGGCAGGTCCCACGATCGATATGATAAATACGATGATCCGTAAAAAACGTGTAGCTGATGCAATGTCAAAGCGATTATAGTAGTCTTCGACAGATTGGAAAAATTGAACGAATAGGGCAGGAGCCACGAGGACGAATGGAGTGCCGTTAACGAATATTGCGACCCTTCCTTCCAACAGGTTCCCCGCGACCATATCTGGTCTTTCCGTATGATTCATGGTGGGAAATGGGGTCATGACCTGATCTTCTATCAATTGTTCAATATAACCCGATTCAAGAATGCTATCGATATTGATTCGCTGTAGGCGTTTCTTGACCTCCCCGACGATATCTTTTTTCGCAATTCCATTTATATACATGATTGAAACATCCGTTTTTGTCACCGTACCAATTTTCATCGATTCGATCCATAAATCCGGACTGTTGATGATGCGGCGCAACATGGCGATGTTCGTTTCTATCGATTCCGTAAAGCCCTCCCGCGATCCCCTGACGGTCAAATGGGTGCTTGGTTCTTGGATGGAGCGCCGGTCTCCCCCTTTCGTGCTGGCAACTAACGCTGTGTTTATCCCATCAACAAAAATGATGCTATCGCCTGATAATAACGCCAAAAACAGTTTTTCCCAGTCATTGACGGTCGCTACACCACCGAGGGAAACCACGTCTTCGGTGATTATGTCCAACGCTTTTTGCGGAAGTATTTTCTCTGCCAGATGAGGGTTCTTCATCATCGATTCAATTAAAAAATCCGTAACGCTAGGATTATCGATCAGACCCTGGACGTACACAATCGTCGTTCTTATTTCAGGGCTTTGGCTGATTTTCAACGTTCTGATAATGATATCCGGACTGTTTCCCGTTCTTTGCTTCACGATTTCCATATTGGCAGAAAGGGAGCTTTCGATATAATCAGCCGTTTTCGATTGTTTGTCCTCTTCCTTTTTCGTATCATGCTGCTTACCTTGTCTTTTTTGTTTGAAAAAAGAAACCATTGCGCCGACCCTCATTCCTTTTTCGTTTCATTCATTTTGTCCAAAGGGTATACCCTTTATTCTGTGTTCCTCCTTCTTCCTCAGTTCATTTCAACCAGAATCGAAGACAAAAGAAAAAGACCGCCAAATCGACAGTCTTTGAGGTTTATTCGGTTTTGTTGGAATTGGATGGCCCAATCATCCAATTATTACACTTTGCCTTTATTTCTCTTGAAAATCCAGACTATGAAAAGAATCAAAAGCAATGCCAATACGGCATACACGATGTTTGAATAAATGTCCATGTATCCGACGATATCTTCCCACGAAGCTCCAACAGCCGCCCCGACATTCACTAAAATGATGTTCCAAATTAACGTTCCGGATGTTGTATATAGCAGGAATAGCCAAAAGTTCATATGCGACATGCCTGCCGGCAGCGAGATCAAACTCCTGATCAACGGAACGAGCCTGCAGAAGAATACGGTCCATGCACCGTACTTTTCAAACCATGCGTTCGCCTTGTGGACGTCGGATACCGTTAACCGGAAAATATGCCCCCACCTTTCAACGAACCTTTCAATTATTTTCACATCAAGAATCGAACCAATCCAATAAAGGATGACCGCTCCAGCCACTGATCCAAAGGTCGACGCAATCACGACACCAAGGATCGTCATATTCGCTGTCGTTGTCATGAAACCACCAAACGTCAGAATGACCTCCGATGGGATGGGCGGAAAAATATTTTCCAACGCTATCAAAAGAAAGATGCCTATATAACCAAAATCATTCATGAATTCCGTAATCCAGTTTTCCATACCTAACGCCCCTAACTGTATTGAATCACCCAAAAGCTTGTTTCACCTACATTTGCTTATCGTTTTTGTCCCGCCTGCGGTCCTGATACCTTTGGAAGAACCAGATCGACGTCGCAATCCAAAAACCGCCTGCCAAATAACCCGCTATTATATCACTAGGATAGTGGACGCCCAAGTATATCCGACTTATCCCTATCGTGAGGATCATCGATGTGCTCATCACAATCAAGAGAATCCTTCCCCACTTAACCTTGATGTGCCGCCACAACAAAAAGGTGAGAATCCCGTATAATGACATGGCATTCATCGCATGCCCGCTCGGGAAGCTGTAGCCTCCTATTTCGATGAGGCGATGTAAATCGGGCCTTGTCCGTTGAAAGCAAAGCTTAACCATTGCATTGAGGATCGGAGACCCAGCCATGACGGCAATAAATAACACTAACTCCACACGATGCTTCAAACCCTTATATAGAAAAATTAAAATGAACAAGGATAGAACGATCATGGAACCGGTGGAACCTATGTATGTAAAGACCTTCATGATACCTGTAAGTACCGGCGACTCCCATCCCTGTATAAAGGAAATCACTTCACCGTCAAAATGCAAGTAATCATTGGCACTTACGGCAATGGCCATGAAGCTGAACCCGAGTAAGGCAAACACACTCACTATAAAGGCAATCGTCAATTGCAGCTTTAATTTCATAATAACATCCTTTCACTTTTTGATGCTCGCTTCTTCCTATCGACTTTCACCATTCTTCAGCTTTAAAAAATGACTCCAGCACGTCAATATGAGATACGCATGCCGAGATAGAAAACATTCTACTTTTCATACTACTCTATCCATCACAGGCACCTCAACTTAAGGGTACTTTAGATTAAAGGATTCGAACATTTTAGCATCTTTTCACCTCATTCGAAGCTAACCGACCACAAATTTCAGAAAGTGAATGAAGGCATTGCAGCGGAAAAAAGATTGTTATTCTTGATGAAATGAAAAAATCCCTTATGCAAGTCGATGCATAAGGGATTTGTGGTTTTTATCAAGTACGGTGCACCATAAGGGGCATGGACGTCAGCGTTTGTCCGGTCGCTGAATCGGTGAGGTGATCCTCCAATCGAAAGGATGTCACCGGTTCAATCTTGTTGAACTTTTTCAAGAATGTGGTAAGGGCGATTTTTGCTTCCAAGCGGGCAAGCGGAGCTCCTAAGCAGAAATGCGGCCCGTTTCCGAAAGCTAGATGCTTCTTATTATTGGGACGGTGGATATTCAGGGTGAATGCGTCCTCAAACATGTCTTCATCCATATTTGCCGCGCTCATCCACGCTACCACAGTATCGCCTTTTTTCAGTTTCACTCCCAATAAATCATTATCTACTGATACCATGCGATCCAATTTAGTCAGATTGAATCGGTAGCGAAGCATTTCCTCAACCGCTTGCGGGACCAGGTCCAGATTTTCATGCAATTCCTGATAGACCGTATCGTCATCATATAGCAGGGAATAAAAGCTGTTGGCCAGTAAATGACTGGTCGTCTCGACCCCTGCCCCTAAAATCAGCATGGTGGTGCGCACCACTTCATCATCGGTAAACATTTCACCGTCGACTTCCGCCTGCAAAAGATCGGAGATGATATCATCTGCCGGGTTCGATCGTTTTTGTACAACGATGGGATATAGATACTCATAATATTCTCTTGCGGCAACTATCTTCTTTTCATTCACTTCATCTTTCGTTTTTTTATCAAAAGGGAGGAATAATATATCGACCCATTCTTTGAATAAAAGACGGTCTTTTGAGGGAACGCCCATCAAATCGGACATGACGATGATCGGGAGCGGGCTCGCCAATGATGAGACAATATCGATTTCCGATTTTCCCTCCATTTGCTCAATCAATTCATCTGCAATTTCTTGAATCCGAGGTTCCCAGTTTTTGAGGCTTCTAGGCGTGAATGCAGCGGCCAATAGGGAACGGCGTTTTCGATGATCAGGCGGATCGGCTTCAGTAAGTTTGATCTTATCGGGCACCGAGCCTTCCTTGCTGTCGGCTCCAACCGATATCGTGGTACGCTTCCTCTCACTTGAAAAATGCTTATAATCACTTAGTACAAGCTTAACATGCTCGTATTTAAAAACATTCCATGTATTTGTTCCTTCATGATAGCTTACAGGATCATTTTCCAGCTTCTCTCTACACCATGCATACGGACTGAATTCCTCCGCTCGGGTTTTAAACTGCGTAATTTCTTTTACTGCAATAATTTCTTTCATGATACCGACTCCTCCCACTTTTTAAAAGATACCTAACAAAAGGATGGAATGTTCAACATTCGCTTACTTCGTTGATTCGTTATAGTGTCGAGCATCCCTGATAGACCATTAACAGTCCCCTTACATCTTCACCCATTCCAGTATAAGGTAAATAAAGCCCACAAACCATGCATCGTCCAGACTAACTCCTGACATGAAATTCACTCTCATCGCCATGTATAATTGCTTATTTTTTACATTACCCTTTCTTTTTCCATTTCTTTATGTCTCTCAAAGGTTCCGATAAAGACCCCAACTTCACGAACAGAACCTTCCTGTAAATTATTTCAAAATATCTTAATAGCCGCAACATTGCAGTAAATGAAGAGGTCAGAATTCAAGAGCTCCAAAACGATGGACATCGGTCGAATTATCTCCATTACGGACGAATTATTTGCCAAGTAGGTCGGATTATTTGCCTGAACGGCCGGATTACATGCCAAGTAGGACGAATTATGTACCACATCGGACGGATTATCTCCTTTAAGGACAAATATCGATACCTAAAAAAAAAGACAAACCCGCCTTGATGGAGTTTGTCTACACTCTGACCACTGCATCATGCAGCCGTCAATCAGTACTCTTCCTTAGCTGCCGATGCAAATCATCCAGCTTCTTTTCCATGATATCCAGTCTCGTTTTCCTGCGCTTCATGGATCGAAAAAAAGATATGGCACCAACAATGATCAAAATGAAAAAGGCAAGGAAAAACAATTGATATATGATATCCGCAATATTATAACTACTCACTATGTAATCCCCCTAAATGGCAAACTCTCCATTCCATTATACATCAGTTGAAATGACAGTTTATCCTTTTTAAGGGAGATACCGCATGAAACGCAACTTTTTCTTTGCTGAACCTTCTCATACTGCAGGAATCCTTGGGAAAAGACACAAAAAAACCGATAGCGATTTCGCCATCGGTCACAGTCTTATGAATCGATTTGCTGCTCGTCTTCCTGCGGGACGATTAGTTCATTATAAAATGCTGCCAGTGTTGTCCCGATATAAGGAATCAGCCATAATAAACCAATTCCCACGGTAAAGATGCAAAGGAATCCCCAGCCTATGAAACTCAGGTTCATGAGGAAGTATTTCCATTTCAATCCATTCATCCTTTTTCTGCTCTCTGTAATGGCCTCCAGTATTGTATATTGCGGATGGTCCTTCAATAAGAAAAACAGTTGAGAATAGGCGATGCTTTTGATGATACCCGGAATGATTAATAATAATGTCCATAAGAATAGGAAAATAGCTTGTAAAATTGAACCGCCAATCAGCTTCATCGAGGTTTTTCCATCTTTATAAATAGCGAATACTTCGGTGATTTCAGGGTTTCCTTTCCTGACTAGGTCCAGGTAGAACCAAGTGGTCGCTATCGTCAGCGGTATTAAGACGATAGACAGTATCGTTCCGAAGATATCCGACCATAACGGCGATCCTTCTTGCTCGAACCATTGTGCGAAGCCCCCGCTTCCGATCACTTCGACAATGAAAGGAAAAACGACATTGATCAAGGACAAGAGCAGCATGAGTGAAACGGCTATTCCCCATTTACCTTTTAACGATTCAAGACCTTTCTTTTTTAACTCGGATATTCTCATCCTTTAATTGATCTCCCCTTTTTTTAAACGGCAGAATCACTGAAATCATTTGATATTCAGTAAAAAAAGCCATTCATTTGTTTATTACTCGTTTAGAGTTTAACATATTCCAACCATATGTGGGTATAAATTCCCACATTAAAAAAGAACCATTCGAAGGGTCGGCCCCCTCCCTAACAGTCTATGAATGGGTAAATAAGTATATGCCTTTGAGCGTTACCATTCCATGAAGAAAAACCCTCGCCAGGCAGCGAAGACTTTCATATAATCCGCGGCTTGAAAAAGATAAAAAAAGAGCATCCCAAAAGCAGAAACGCCTCCGCTTTTGGAACACCCTCTTATTCATCTTCAATCAGAGCCAGTTATAATAAAATCGTCTTGGAGCAAAGCTAAAGGAAGCTTTCTATTTATAGGATCCCCTGCCGTGACATTAATTTCAGTAATGTGACCACTCGCACCTATTGAAACATCGATCAATTTCCCATCTTCCGTCTTCACTAGAAAGAGCCTCTCCCATTCATAAACATAGGAATTCTTTTGAACGTAAACCTGTTCGACAGTCCCGTTCTGAGCACATTCAATTGCATGAATCGGTTTTAGCACGGAATCACTCCTCCACTCTTCATTATTTGGCCAAAGCTTATACCCAGCCGCGGAATATCGAGGCTTCTGCCATTTTCCTGACTCCCACCATGTAAGCCGCCAACCTCATATTCACTTTCCTTGTCTCGGACATCTCATACACTTGGTTGAATGAGTTGACCAATAGATCTTTTAATTTTCTTTGGACTTCTTCATCTTCCCAATAGTACCCTTGATTATTTTGTACCCATTCAAAGTAAGAAACCGTCACACCGCCTGAACTTGCCAATACATCCGGCACGAGAAGCACATTGCGTTCCGTCAAGATCTTGGTTGCCTCCAAAGTGGTTGGTCCATTCGCTGCCTCCACGACAATTTGGGCTTTGATAAGATGGGCATTTTCCTTGGTGATCTGGTTGGAAATGGCGGCAGGCACTAAAATATCACAATCTTGCTCGAGAAGCTCTTGATTGGTGATCTTATTTTCGAATAGTGTCGTAACCGTTCCAAAGCTGTCCCTTTTATCAAGTAGGTAATTGATATCCAGGCCATCCGGATTATATATCGCCCCGTATGCATCTGAAATGCCAATCACCTTCGCGCCTGCATCATGCATGAATTTGGCTAAAAAGCTTCCAGCATTCCCGAACCCTTGGACGATGATCCGTGCACCCTTCAGTTCAATGCCCTTACGTTTGGCCGCTTCTTCGATACAAATCGTGACACCCTGCGCCGTGGCCTTTTCCCTTCCATGTGAACCACCAAGGACTAGGGGCTTGCCGGTAATGAACCCAGGAGAATCGTGTTCTCTTATTCTACTGTATTCATCCATCATCCATGCCATGATTTGTGAATTCGTATAAACATCCGGGGCCGGGATATCTTTCGTCGGCCCGACTATCTGACTGATCGCCCGGACATACCCGCGGCTAAGCCTTTCCAATTCACCTATCGACATTTGGCGCGGATCACAGATGATGCCGCCTTTTCCTCCGCCATAAGGCAGATTCACAATGCCGCATTTCAAGCTCATCCACATGGAAAGCGCCTTGACTTCCTCCTCATCGACTTCGGGATGGAACCGGATTCCGCCCTTTGTCGGCCCGACTGCATCATTATGCTGCGCCCGATATCCGGTGAATATCTTCGTCGTATTGTCATCCATCTTAATTGGGATGCGGACGGTCAGCATACGAAGAGGTTCCTTCAAAAGCTCGAACACTTCTTCGGAGTAGCCAAGCTTGCCGAGCGCCTCCTTGATTACGACCTGTGTTGATTCTAGCAAGCTGGCAGTTTCTTTTTCTTCTTTGATCGATGTACTCAATGGATTCACCTCATAGGGATAGTAATTAGGATAAAACTTTATTGATGCGTTCGATTGCCCAGTCCAGATCTTCTTTCGTGATTACAAGCGGCGGTGCAAAACGGATGACTGTATCATGCGTTTCTTTACAAAGTAACTTTTCTTCTTTAAGCTGCTCGCAATAAGGTCTTGCCGCTTCCGTTAATTCCACTCCGATGAATAAGCCTCTGCCGCGGATATCTTTAATCATAGGATTCTTGATTTCTTTCAAGCGATCCATAAAGTATTGGCCAAGCTCCAACGAACGTTCCGCAAGCTTCTCTTCCTCGAGGACTTCCAATGAAGCGATGGAAACCGCACATGCCAACGGATTGCCGCCGAATGTAGAACCATGTGAACCAGGATTGAATACACCAAGGATTTCACGGTTTGCAGCTACGCAAGAGATCGGGAAAACCCCGCCGCCTAGTGCCTTGCCTAAAATGTACATATCCGGAACGACTCCATCCCAGTCAGAGGCGAACATTTTTCCTGAACGGCCAAGTCCTGATTGAATTTCATCAGAAACGAATAAAACATTATTTTCTTTACATAAGTCATAAGCTTCTTTCAGGAACCCTTGAGGCGGGATGATGATTCCTGCTTCACCTTGGATCGGTTCGATTAGGAATCCAGCCGTTTGCGGTGTAATCGCTTCTTTCAATGCATCAAGGTCACCGTAAGGGATAAGCTTGACCCCTGGAAGCATCGGTCCGAAGCCCCTTCTATATTCCTCATCGGAAGATAAGGACACGGCAGCCATCGTCCGGCCATGGAAGTTCCCGATGCAAGCAATGATTTCAGCTTGGTTTTCTGCGATTCCCTTAACATCATAGCCCCAGCGTCTAACCGCTTTGATGGCTGTTTCAACGGCTTCAGCACCCGTATTCATCGGCAGTGCCATGTCTTTTTGCGTAAGGCGCGAAACCATTTCATACCACGGTCCCAATTTATCACTGTGGAAGGCACGGGACGTCAATGTTACGCGATCCGCTTGTTTTTTTAGTTCGTCGATGATTTTCGGATGCCTGTGGCCTTGGTTCACAGCTGAATAGGCACTAAGCATATCCATATATTTGTTGCCCTCAGGATCCTCCACCCAAACTCCTTCTGCCTTCGAAATGACGATCGGAAGTGGATTATAATTGTTTGCACCATATTGTTCTGTTTGCTCGATTAATTTTTCAGTAATTGTTGTCATGATGATTCCCCCTAAAATTTATAGCGTTTCAGATGTTGTTTTTCCTTGAAGATGAAGAACTAAATAATCAGGACCGCCCGCTTTGGAATCCGTTCCTGACATATTGAAGCCGCCAAATGGCTGGTATCCAACGATGGCTCCCGTACAGCCGCGATTGAAGTACAAGTTACCTACGTGGAAATCCTCACGCGCCTGTTCGATATGTTCAATATTGTTCGTGATGACCGCGCCCGTTAAGCCATAATCCGTGTTATTGGCGATCTCGATGGCATGATTGAAGTCTTTTGCCTTACAGAAGGCTACAACCGGTCCGAAAATCTCTTCTTTCATGACACGTGCATTCTCATCCACATCGGCAATGATCGTTGGCTGAATGAAGAAACCTTTTGAATTGTCTCCTTCTCCGCCTGCCACAACTTTTCCTTCTTTTTTACCGATTTCGACGTAGCTCATGACTTTATCAAAAGCGGCTTGATCGATGACCGGGCCCATGAAGTTGTTTACATCCGTTGGCTCCCCGACTGTTTTCTCTTTCGTTAATTCAATGACACGATTCAAGACTTGGTCATATACTTCTTCCACTACGACGGTACGTGAACAAGCCGAACATTTCTGGCCGGAGAATCCGAATGCAGACGCGACGATCGATTGTGCCGCCAATTCAAGATCGGCCTCTTTATCAACGACGATCGTATCTTTACCGCCCATTTCAGCAATGACACGTTTCAACCAGATTTGGCCTTCATGAACTTTTGCCGCACGCTCATAAATACGGATACCGACATCACGTGAACCGGTAAAGCTGATGAAACGTGTACGAGGGTGATCCACTAAATAATCGCCCACCTCGGCACCGCTTCCTGGAATGAAGTTCACGACTCCTGCAGGCAAGCCCGCTTCTTCCAACACCTCGATGAATTTAGCTGCAATGACCGGCGTTGTACTCGCTGGTTTCAATAGAACCGTATTACCTGAAACAAGAGCCGCCGTCGTCATGCCTGCCATGATCGCAAACGGGAAATTCCAAGGTGAGATGATGACACCGACACCAAGTGGAACATAACTGAATGCATTGTGCTCAATCGGACGGCTTTCCACTGGCATGCCGTCTTTAAGCTTCAGCATTTGACGTGCATAGTATTCCATGAAGTCGATTGCTTCCGCTGTATCTGCATCCGCTTCATTCCAAGGCTTTCCTGCTTCTTTAACCAATAGCGCCGAGAAATAATGTTTTCTTCTGCGAACGATGGCTGCAGCCCTGAATAAAATATTGGCACGGACTTCCGCTTTCGTTTTTCTCCAGGTTTGGAATGTCTTATCTGCCGCTTGCATGGCTTGCTCGGCCAAATCCTTATTCGCTTTGGAAACTTCTCCGATAACTTCTTCTTTATTTGCCGGGTTTACAGAGGTAATGACTTCATCAGTAAACACTTTTTCACCATTAATGATTAGCGGGTATTTCTTCCCTAACTCATTAGCTACTTCATTCAATGCCACTTGAAAAGCTTTATCGTTTTCTTCGAGTTTAAAATTAGTAAATGGTTCGTGTTTATATGGTTGGACCATTATGGCTCATCTCCCTAAAGTTAATTTATATTTTTACTTCTCGCTTATTAAACAAGCAATTTCCGTGCCAACTTTTCATTTTATTTAAAAAAATTAATATTTTGCATGAAATTTGCCATGAAAAGCAGTATGTTCGGGGCAAAATCGTCATAGATGCCATTATTTTTTGCTCTAATTCGTATTTTGCACATTCAACCGCAACACTTTTACTAGATGCAATTTTCGTGCCAAACTGATTCATCATGAAAAAG
>NZ_PHNG01000695.1:0-29265 GCF_002803435.1 Bacillus sp. mrc49
GCGTAATCGAAGGATTTTCCGATTTACGGGCAACTTTATCGATTTCATCAATATATATGATGCCTTTTTCCGCTTTTTCAACGTCATAATCGGCTGCTTGAATCAATTTAAGGAGGATATTTTCCACATCTTCCCCTACGTATCCAGCTTCCGTCAATGAAGTCGCATCAGCAATGGCAAAAGGAACATTCAATAGACGTGCCAGCGTTTGTGCAAGAAGGGTTTTCCCGCTTCCTGTCGGTCCGATTAGGGCAATGTTACTTTTCGAAAGCTCGACATCGTCGACTTTGCTATTGGAATTGATACGCTTATAATGATTGTAAACCGCAACAGCCAAAGATTTCTTCGCCTGTTCTTGTCCAATCACGTATTCATCAAGAATTTCCCGGATTTCCATAGGTTTAGGTACATCTCTGAATTCCACTTCTTCATCAGTACCAAGTTCTTCCTCGACGATTTCCGTACAAAGCTCGATACACTCGTCACAAATATATACACCTGGACCAGCAACCAGTTTACGGACTTGTTCTTGTGTTTTTCCGCAAAAAGAACATTTCAACTGTCCTTTTTCATCATTAAATTTAAACATGTACGTTCACCCCTTTAAATACTCTTCCAACTCTAGTACATAGCGGTACCCAATCTTAATTGAAAAAAACTAGGCACACCTCTAGTTAAGCATTCCAAATCCCTAGTATGTTTTGCATTTTATCATGTTCTTGGAAGTTTAGTAACAAAAATGCTCACGCGTCCGAGTTGTTAAATAAGTACAATAATCAATCAATATGTATTTGCCCTTTACCAGTATGCCCAAAACTTTTGATTTTTAAAATTAGGATTCGCTGTATAAATATGTATATGCGGTATTAGAACTAATCTACACTGAAATCCAAAAAAAATCAATCAGGAAATAACCGATATTTGAAATTTCCACTAATTCTCAATATGTATAAAACAAGGCACGATTACTCGCGCCTTGTTTTTTTAAAAGAAAATATTAAAATCCGCTTACTTATAAAAATTATTTAGCGTCAACTGTTTTGCTGTTTTCTACCAAGAAGTCAATGGCTTTCTTAATTTTAAGATCGCCTTTGATGCCTTCCAAGTTTCCAAGAGCTTGTTTGATCGCATCAATTTCCATATTGTACATTGTAGCCATTTGTCCAAGCTCGGCTTCTACATCTTCATCAGTCGCTTCAAGCTTTTCAGCTTCAGCGATTGCTTCAAGAGTTAAGCTCGTACGAACTTGTCCTTCAGCTTCTTCTTTCATTTGCGCTTTCAAAGCTTCTTCGTCTTGACCTGAGAATTGGTAGTAAAGTTCTAGATTAAGACCTTGAGATTGAATGCGTTGAGAGAATTCGTTCATCATGCGGTCCACTTCATTGGAAATCATAGCTTCAGGAACGTCCATTTCTGCACCTTCAACAGCTTTGCCAATTACAGTGTTTTGAATGAAGTTTTCTTCTTCATGTTTTTTGTCATGCTCTAATTTATGTTTTGTTTTTTCTTTCAGTTCAGCCAACGTTTCCACTTCGTCGTCAACGTCTTTCGCGAACTCATCATCCAACTCAGGAAGTTGTTTTGTTTTGATTTCGTGAATTTTCACTTTGAATACAGCTGGTTTTCCTGCAAGTTCAGCAGCATGGTATTCTTCAGGGAAAGTAACTTCGATATCTTTTTCAGCGCCAGTTTCAAGACCAACAAGTTGCTCTTCGAATCCTGGGATGAAAGAATTAGAACCGATTTCCAATGAATGGTTTTCGCTAGCTCCGCCTTCGAATGCTTCACCATCAACGAATCCTTCAAAGTCAAGAACAACTGTATCGCCTTCGGCAACTTGTCCTTCTTCTTTCACGACAAGCTCAGCTTGACGCTCTTGTAAAGTTTTCAATTCGTTATCCACATCTTCGTCCGTTACTTCAGTGTTGAACTTTTCAACTTCAACACCTTTGTAATCTCCTAATTTAACTTCTGGCTTAACTGTTACAGTTGCAGTGAAAATTAGGTTTTCGCCTTTTTCCATTTTCTCGATGTCGATTTCTGGACGATCTACAGGCTGAATTCCAGCTTCTTCGACAGCATTTGCGTATGCGTCCGGAAGAATGATATCAAGCGCATCTTGGTAAAGAGATTCTACGCCGAATTTTTTTTCGAACATTTGACGTGGCATTTTACCTTTACGGAAGCCAGGTACGTTTACTTGTTTCACTACTTTTTTGAAAGCTGCGTCTAAACCTTCGTTTACTTTTGCAGCGTCAACTTCGATTGTTAGTACGCCTTGATTACCTTCTTGTTTTTCCCATTTTACAGACATGTGTTTCCCTCCAAAAAATCTATATACTTCAATAATAAGCATTGGATGAATATGCTTTGCAAGTGTTAACAAGTCATCCCTCAAATATACCCAAAAAATCTTGGGTTTCGTCAAAATTAGACGAATTATACATTACAACCACTACATTATACCACAGGTTGATTCTGTTACAACAGCAATAGGTTAAATAATGGGATAAGAAATTTCCTCAATTTCTTTTAAATAGGAAAGAATATCGGCTACGGCTTCCTCTTCTGCGAGGTAAAATCCTGCAATGCCCCCCTCGGAAACTTCACCAGTCATGTATTCCTCCGCCAAGGCATGGTAAGCGGCCGCCCAAGAAGGAATGCTCTCCTGGTCCGGTTCGAAGGGGTATAACAGGAAGGAATGCCGTTCGATTAAACTATGCACCATCTCGAACAAGCTTGGGTTATCTTGACTGATTCTTGCTTCCGTCAGGCTGGTGATCTTCTTATAGAAGTCCGTTTCCTTCAAGCTCTTCAATTCAGTCGGGAGGACCGACTTCGATTCATTGAATTTGCTAAATCTCACTTGTTCGTTATATTCCTGATCGGTCAGAATGTTAAGGAGCATCGTTTTAAAGAAGGGGTGCCCCTCCGATTGCAGAAATTGCTCGATTTGAGGGATAAACGGTCGGATATTGATATGCGTTAGTTTTGAAATGACCAAAAACATTTCATTATCCGTCTTGCCTTCAAAAAGCCCATCCTTTTGCAATTCCGCTGCAATCTGCTGAGTGTTCCTGTCTTCTTCCTCTTTTTTGTCCTCAAGTGCCCGTTTACTGAACTGCAGCATCTTCTCGAATTGTTCCTCTTTGTCGAACGGAATTTGGTTCTCGTCAAACAGCAGCTCGATCGTCGTGACCATTTCCTGATGCTCGCCTAATTGCAGCAGAACCATCAAATAGATATTGATAAGTTGAAAATAGTCACCGATGCCTTTATTCAGCATCTCTTTGCACAATTCCTTCGACTCCTCATAAAACTCCAGTTCGACAAGCGAGACTACGAGCCCCATGCATACCTCATCATCTTCAGGTTCATACTCCCTCGCTTGGCTGAAAAGCTGGGCAGCAGCTTTGAAGTTTCGATTACCTAGCTCATCCAACCCTTTTGCGATCAGCCTTTCACCGAGCTTGGGAAAGGCGATAATCCTAGCTTCTCCGTCCTTTTTTCGATTGTTCTCATTATCCATCCTATTTTCCGCCTCACCGTTCCCTTTTTGAAAAACAGTTTAGCATGTAATAGAAGGAAACACAAAAATTTCCCCGGATCTTCAATGTTATGTGCTGATTTCCGCATTTCAAGCCATAAAAAATCCCGTTTTCTTTCCCAATGGGAAATGAAAACGGGAGATAATCCTTCTGCGCTTATATGGATACAGCTTTGGTTCGTGATTCATAGGCAGAAATCTCTTTGTCATATTGAAGCGTGATGGATATTTCATCCCACCCCTTGACGAGCATTTCCTTCCAGTATGGATGAATGTCAAAGCTTGCTTCGAATCCTTGGTCGTCCTTCAAGGTTTGATTCGGAAGATCGATCGTCAGCTCATGGTCAGGCGCTGATGCAGCCCGCATCAAATGCCTGACTTCATCCGGCGTCAATGCGATCGGAACCATGCCATTTTTCATGCAATTACTTTTGAAAATATCTGCATACGACGGTGCGATGACGATATCGAAGCCGTAGTCTTTCAATGACCATGGAGCATGCTCGCGCGAGGAACCGCAACCGAAGTTTTCACCTGCTATTAAAATGGATGTGTTTTGATTATGGGGTTGATTCAACTCAAAATCAGGACGTTCTTTCCCGTTTTCATCAAAACGCCAGTTATAGAATAAAAATTCCCCAAAGCCGCTGCGCTCGATCCGTTTCAAAAACTGCTTAGGGATAATTTGATCGGTATCCACGTTTTTACGGTCAAGTACCGCCGCTCTTCCTTTATATAAAGTAATGGGTTCCATTCCTTGCACCTCCAATTAAGTGTTAATGAACTTGTTCCGTCTTCTGAAAATTCCTGATATCGACAAATTTCCCATGAATGGCAGCCGCAGCAGCCATGGCAGGACTAACCAAGTGCGTCCTTGCACCTGCACCCTGGCGACCTTCGAAGTTTCGGTTACTGGTCGAGGCACAATGCTCTCCGGCTGGCACGGCATCCGGATTCATGCTCAGACACATGCTGCAGCCTGACTCACGCCACTCAAAACCTGCAGATTTAAAGATTTCATCGAGACCTTCATCTTCCGCTTGCCTTTTTACACTTTGCGAGCCCGGAACGACCATTGCCCTGACCCCTTGATGAACCTCGTGGCCTTCTATCATTTCTGCGGCCTGCCGCAAGTCCTCGATGCGGGAATTCGTACAAGACCCTATGAAAACATGCTGAACCGGAATATCGGTGATCTCCATGCCTTCCTCAAGGCCCATGTACTCAAGTGCACGATTCAATTCCTTCGGATCGATGGTATCCTCGGCAAAGGTCGGCACCTTACCATCCACACCACTGGCCATTCCTGGGTTAGTGCCCCAGCTTACCATTGGTGAAATGAGGCTGCCGTCGAGGATGATTTCTTGGTCATATACAGCATCTTCATCACTGGACAGTGACTTCCAATCCTGAACATGTCGCTCGAATTCCTCCCCTTTCGGCACATATTTACGACCCTTCAAATAAGAAAAAGTCGTTTCATCAGGAGCAACCAGCCCTGCTCTTGCCCCGCCTTCGATGGACATATTGCAGACGGTCATTCGCTCCTCCATCGACATATCCCGGAAAACTTCCCCACAGTATTCAATGATATGCCCCGTGCCAAAATCGACACCGAATTTGGAGATGACATATAAAATGACATCTTTCGCCTTCACACCGTGTCCAAGCGTGCCATTAACCTCCAGCTTTAACGTTCTTGGTTTTGTTTGCCATAGCGTTTGCGTCGCTAATACATGCTCGACCTCACTTGTACCGATTCCAAATGCTATCGATCCGAACGCACCATGTGTGGAGGTATGACTGTCCCCGCAAACAATCGTCATTCCCGGCTGCGTCAGCCCCAATTCCGGGCCGATGACGTGAACGATCCCTTGTTCCGGACTATCCAAGTCAGCAAGGCGGATACCGAACTCCTTACAATTTTGGTCAAGTGCTTCCAGCTGTTTCCTGGCAATATCATCCTCGATGAAATAGCGATTGACGGTCGGAACATTATGATCCATGGTCGCAAAGGTACGGTCCGGCCTCCTGACGGTGCGTCCCTTTAATCTCAACCCTTCAAATGCTTGCGGTGAGGTCACCTCATGTATATATTGAAGGTCTATATACAATAGATCCGGTTTACCTTCCTCTTCATTTACAATATGCCGGTCCCATATTTTCTCTATTATCGACTTTCCCATCCGTATCCACCTCGATCAATCTTATATTTTTTTAAAAAACACGGCCTAATGTTAGGCCGTGAAGACGTTTATGCATAAGCACCCATGATATTGGAAATGGCTTCTTGGTCTAATAGGCTGGCTTTAATTTCGGCAATCATCTCTGAAGTAGTGGTAATATCTCGTTGCCCATTTGCGATATCGCCTGTTCTCAAGCCGTATTCAAGCACCGTTTCCACAGCCTGCTCGACGGCGTGTGCCTCATCCTCCAAACCAAAGGATAACCGCAGCATGGAAGCGGCTGATAAAATGGTCCCGATTGGATTGGCCAAATTTTTGCCAGCAATATCCGGCGCAGAGCCATGAATCGGTTCATATAGATTAGGGCCTTCCGCAGATATCGAAGCCGAAGGAAGCATACCAAGCGAACCGGTCAATACAGACGCCTCATCACTTAAAATGTCACCAAACATATTCTCCGTTACGATAATATCGAATTGTTTCGGGTTTTTAATCAGCTGCATGGCCGCATTATCCACAAGCATATGCTCTAACGTCACATCCGGATAATCTTTGGCGACTTCCTCGGCCGTTTCACGCCACATCCTGCTAGATTCAAGAACATTCGCTTTATCGACGGAGGTGACTTTTTTCTTGCGATTGGAAGCCATTGCGAACGCAAGTTCAATGATGCGCTTCATTTCGCTTTTCTGATAGAAAAGCGTATCGACGACCGCTTCCTTCCCGTCCCTTTCCACTCGTTCGCTTGGTTTTCCAAAATAAAGGCCTCCGGTTAATTCCCTGACGATCACGAAATCCACATCTTCAATGAATTCCTTTTTAAGGGGAGAAGACTCCGACAAGCTGGAATAATAGCTGATTGGACGGATATTGGCATAAAGATTCAAATCTTTACGGATTTTCAGCAACCCCCGTTCCGGCCTTAGGTGCGCTGGCTGATCATCCCATTTCGGGCCTCCGACTGCCCCTAATAATACCGCATCGCTATTTTTGCAAATCTTCACAGTATCATCAGGCAATGGTGAACCTGTAAGATCGATGGCACCGCCGCCAATATCACCATATTGAAAGTCAAATTCGTGTCCGTATCTTTGGGCAACGGCTTCGAGGATTTCTACAGCGCCTCTAGTCACTTCCCTACCGATGCCGTCTCCCTGAAGCACCGCAATATTCCTTTTCATCGAAATCTCCCCTTCCTATTGTAATACTGCTTTTTCTTCCAGTTCCCTCATGATGATGACTCGGTTCACAGCGTTCAAATACGCTTTTGCGGATGCTTCCAGAACGTCCTGATCAAGCCCACGCCCGCTCGTTTCCACACCGTTATAATCAATTTTGACAAAAACCTGAGCAAGGGCATCCATTCCTCCGCCCACCGATTGGATTCGGTAGTCTTGCAGGTTCACTTCACATCCCAAGCATCTCTCGATAGTATTATAGAGGGCCTCGACACTTCCTGCGCCTGTGGCTGCCTCCTGAATTTCTTCATGATCGCCTTTTTTCAATGTTACCGTCGCTGTAGCTGTTTGATGTGTACCATGAGAAATCTGCAAGGAAGTCAATTCATAAAAGCTGAGATCCGCCGCTTTCTCTTCAAGCACAAGTGCCACGATATCTTCATCCGTCATGGTCTTTTTATTATCCGCCAATTCCTTGAATTGAACGAATAACGAGTTCATCTCTTCATCCGTCACGGAAAAATTCAATTCTTGCAATCTCTCTTTGAAGGCATGGCGTCCTGAATGTTTGCCTAATACGAGTGAATTGGAGGATACGCCGACAAGTTCAGGTGATATGATTTCGTATGTCGTTTTTTCTTTTAGCATGCCATCCTGATGAATGCCCGACTCATGGGCATATGCATTGGCACCGATTATCGCTTTATTGGCAGGAACCTGCATCCCCGTCAGGCGGCTGACCAAATCGCTGGTCCGTTTGATTTCATTCAATACGAGGTCCGATTTTGCTTGATAGAAGTCTTTACGGATGTACAGTGCCATGGCCACTTCTTCCAGCGCAACGTTACCGGCACGTTCGCCTATGCCGTTGATCGTTCCTTCGACTTGTGTTGCCCCTCCTTCGATGGCGGCCAATGAATTGGCCGTTGCCATCCCCAGGTCGTCATGGCAGTGTGCCGATAAACTAACCTTATCAATAGAAGGAACATGTTCACGAAGGTACTTGAAAATGTTGCCGTATTCGATAGGAGCGGCATAACCTACCGTGTCAGGTATATTAATGACCTTGGCACCAGCTTGTATGACCGCTTCAACGATTTCCGCCAAGTAGTCCAGCTCCGTTCGACTCGCGTCTTCTGCGGACCACTGTACGATTGGAAAACGGGCCGCACCGTATTTGACCATCTCGACCGACTTCTCAATCACTTGCTGCTTCGTCATTTTCAACTTATATTCACGGTGTATCGGGGAAGTGGCGATGAACGTGTGCAGCCTTGGTTCCGCCCCGATTTTCAATGAATCCCAAGCTGCATCGATATCTCCTTTCACCGCACGCGCCAGCCCTGTGACAGAGCTGTTTTTAATTTTGCGTGCGATTTCCTGGACGGAGTTGAAATCCCCTTTGGATGCTGCCGGAAAACCGGCTTCGATAATATCGACACCCAATCTTTCAAGCTGATAAGCTATTTCAAGTTTTTCGGTGAAATTCAAGTTAACGCCAGCGGATTGCTCCCCATCTCGAAGCGTCGTTTCAAATATATTAATTTTTCGCAACGGCTACCACTTCTTTCTCTTTTTGTTGAGGTTTGACGAATGGCATCATCTTTCTTAATTCACGGCCGACAACTTCGATTTGATGTTGGTTTTCGCGGTTATTGATGGCATTGAAGACCGGACGATTCGCTTGGTTTTCCAAGATCCATCCTTTAGCAAACTCGCCGTCTTGGATATCTTTCAAGATCGCTTTCATGGCTTGTTTCGTCGTTTCCGTCACAACGCGTGGCCCGGAAACGAAATCTCCCCATTGAGCTGTGTCGGAGATCGAATAGCGCATGTTTTCCATCCCGCCTTCATACATAAGGTCGATGATCAATTTCAGTTCATGTAAACACTCGAAGTAGGCTACTTCCGGCTGGTATCCGGCTTCTGTCAGTGTTTCGAAGCCAGCTTTCACAAGCGACGTCAGTCCGCCGCAAAGGACAGCTTGCTCACCGAATAAATCCGTTTCCGTTTCTTCCTGGAATGTCGTTTCCAATCCGCCCGCTCTTAATGCACCGATTGCCCTTGCGTACGCAAGCGCCAATTCCCTTGCTTCGCCCGTAACATTTTGATGGATGGCAAACAATGCCGGCACTCCTGCACCTTGTTCATATGTACGGCGAACTAAATGTCCAGGGCCTTTAGGCGCTACCAATAATACATCTACGTCTGCGGGCGGAACGATTTGATTGAAATGGACGTTGAATCCGTGTGCGAACATTAATGCTTGACCTGCACGCAATACCGGTTTGATTTCGTCTTGATATACTTTAGGCTGGGTTTCATCCGGCAAAAGGTTCATGATTACATCTGCTTGTTCTGCCGCTTCTTTAACCGTGTAAACATTGAATCCGTCTTCCACCGCTTTATCGAAGGACTTTCCTTTCCTGATTCCGATGATCACTTCAACGCCGCTGTCACGAAGGTTTTGTGCGTGTGCGTGCCCTTGAGAACCATATCCGATTACTGCCACCTTTTTATTGTTGAAAAAATTCTCGTTTGCTTCTGCGTTATAATATACTTTTGCCATAATGATTACATCTCCCTTTTCTTTTCATGTTTTGTAGTTTTTTTGTTTTTGGTTTTATACGATGGTTGCGCTTTTTGCATGTGCCAGCTGCATCCCCCGCGGGATGGCAGCTGTTCCTGTTCTTGCCAATTCCTTGATGCCATATGGCTTGATCAATTCAATGAAGGCACCGATTTTATCGGATTCCCCAGTGATTTGAACGGTCAGACTATCTTTGCTGACATCGATTACGGACGCCCGAAACGGTTCGATCAATGCATAAATCTCGGCCCGGCTCTGTGTGGTCACCAATATTTTGATGAGTGCAAGCTCCCTTGCCACAATCGACTGATCCGTGATGTCAATCACTTTCAACACTTCGATTTGCTTGTTCAATTGCTTTGTGATTTGTTCGACGACTGCTGCGTCGTCAACATCGACCACGAAGGTCATTCTTGAAATGCCTTCCTGCTCGGATGGACCGACAGCCATGCTTTCAATGTTATAATTTCTTTTCGTGAACAGGTTCGTAATCCGATTCAGGACACCTGGCCTATTGTTCACGGTGAGGCTAAGAATTCCCTTCATCATTAAACTCCTTCCATCTCATCAAGCCCTTTTCCTTGTGCCACCATCGGAAAAACATTTTCATTTTGCTTTACACGGAAATCAATCAGCACCGGACCATCAGTCGCTAACGCTGAATCCAGGCACGCGCTCGCTTCTTCCTCCGTCGTCACCTTGTACCCCGGAATTCCATATGCATCAGCCAGCTTCACGAAATCCGGATGTGATTGGAAAATACTGTGTGAAAACCGGTTTTCATGGAAGAGTTCCTGCCACTGCCGAACCATTCCAAGCGCGCCATTGTTGACGATGATGATTTTGATCGGCAGCTTCCTTTCGGCAATGACCGAAAGTTCCTGAAGGCACATCTGGAATCCCCCATCCCCCGAAATGGAAAGCACCGTCGCTTTCGGATCGGCCAACTGTGCACCGAGAGCCGAAGGCAACCCAAAGCCCATCGTTCCCAGCCCCCCCGAGGTGACCCATGAATTCGGTTTGTTGAACCGATAGTACTGCGCTGCCCACATTTGATGCTGTCCGACATCCGTCGTAACAATCGCTTCCCCATTTGTTTTTTCATGCAGCATCTGGATGACTCGCTGCGGTTTCAACACACCCTCTTCATGGTCATAGCGCAACGGGAACTCTTCATTCCACTTTGTGAGCTGCACTGTCCATTCACCAATTTCCGGCTTGCTGCCATTTTGGGCAATCAATTCCTTCAGCGCATCCTTCGCACTGCCTACTACCGGAATCTTCGTCGGCACGTTTTTACCGATTTCAGCTGGATCAATATCGATATGGGCTACCGCTGCATGCTGGGCGAACTTGGAAAGATTTCCTGTCAAGCGGTCATCGAACCTGGCCCCGATGTTAATCAGTAAATCACATTTCGATAACGCCATATTGGCGGCGAAGCAGCCATGCATACCGCCCATTCCGATGAAGAGCGGGTGATCGGCAGGAAAGCCTCCCAGACCCAATAAGGTGTGGACGACCGGAATGCCTTGCTGCTCGACATATTCCTTCAATAAATGGGATGCCTTTGCATGCAGGACACCAGCACCCGCTAGGATGACCGGTCTTTTCGCTCCGCTTACGGCTTCGACAAGCTTTCTGATCTGCAGGTAATTCGGAACGGTTGTCGGCTGATAGCCTGGAAGATCCATCTCCGGCTCCGTCTCCACCGATGGCGCTTCTACAATCGCCATATCTTTGGGTATATCGATCAATACAGGGCCAGGCCTTCCGCTTGAAGCGATATAAAAGGCTTCTTTTATGATGCGCGGGAGGTCTTCCGGTTTCCTTACCTGGTAGTTATGCTTGGTGATCGGGGTAGTGATGCCCAAAACATCGGCCTCCTGAAATGCATCTGTCCCAATTACACTGGTTGAGACCTGGCCGGAAATAACGACAAGCGGCAAGGAGTCGATCATGGCATCCGCCAAACCGGTAACAATATTCGTTGCACCTGGGCCTGAGGTGACGATGACCACGCCCGGCTTGCCGGTAATCCTGGCATAACCTTCAGCCGCATGGATGGCGCCTTGTTCATGTCTTGTCAAAATATGAAATAGCCCCGAGCTATAAAGCTTGTCATAAATCGGCAATACGGAACCGCCAGGATAACCAAAGATCACTTCGACATTTTCCTTCTTCAATGCATTCAACAAGAACTCGGCACCACTATAATGCGTCTTTACACTTTTCCGATCAGCTACAACTGATTTTTGTGTCATTACGTAAAAACCTCCTTCGCTTTCTCATCTTTTAAAAATTCTGAATTTTCAGCTTTTTAAGCATACAAAAAAGCCTTCCCACCCCAAATGTACTTGCCTTGGCAAGTTAAAGGGGTGAAAAGGCTTGATGAGCCACTCCACGGTACCACCCTTTTTCGCATGGAATTCCATGCGCACTTCGAACAGCCTATAGCCATTCTCTGTTTTGGTAACGGGTACTGGTACGCACCCGTTCAGCTCTACTAGTCTGACGTTCAAGCTGAAACTCCAAGGTGAGTTCATCTTTCGGGACAATACCGGTTCTCAGCAACCCGGCTCTCTGTGAATGCCTTGTAAAAAGACTACTTATCCTCTTCAATGCTTTTCGCATTATTCAATATTTTTAAGGAACGCTTATGTGTGATGTCTTGTATTTGTGATTATCTTACGCGTATTTCAGAAGGTAGTCAACAGGTTTTTGAGAATTTTTTGATAATTCCAAATTAAAAGATTTGTTGTATACGCTTACATCCCCATCACTGCCACATTCTATAAAAATGTCAATTGAATGATTAATTTTCAAGAAGGTGGGGATTGCACTCAAACATGAATGCTAAAAAAATCTTCCCCGTTTACATGTCTCCTTCAACCAGATAGGTGACAAACCGTATATTTCGCCGTCAGCCTCCTATGTGTCCATCATTTCTAGATACAAGACTCGGCCTCCAGCCTCCTTGGAGATCTCTTACGGAAAGCCCGCCTGACATTTCAAGGTGCGCAATATCGCGGAACAGGGAAAAATCCCCGCCCCAAACAAAACCTAGCGATTTCGCAATGCCCCCTACTCTTGTCCATTTTTCTTCCTCAGTCCATAATGCGCTCCTGCCGTCATCGCCGACGATGACGAAATCAACGGCCAGTCCATAATTATGCAGCGATTGACCCGCTTTGGCATAGGTCACGATCGGCTTTGATTTATTCGTCCTCCCTTGCCCATACAATTGGGCTTGTTCGGCAAAACTGCGATGGCCGAGTGTTATTCGAATCATGATCCCTTCTTCATATGCTGATTTCACCACCTCCAGCATCGACTCTTTCACGACCGGGTTCATTCCGCTTCCCATACATTCGGCTGCGCTATCCAAAAGGGTCTGTAGTTTAATTGCCATACTGCCACCTCCCCTATATTTAATGCATGCAAAACCGTTCGCGGAAAGGCGCTTTATGACAAAGTATGGATGAAGACACTTTTGAGTGATGATTCACCAACCGGAACACGCTGTATATGTCCTAAAAAGGCGAAAGGGCCGGACCCGGAAAGGTTCCGAATAAATCCAGCCCTCCCAGGTCCAGCCCTTTCATTCATTTAGCCCAAACATCCTCGTAATCCGGATGTTTTTCAAACTGTTGTTGAACGAAGGAACATACCGGAACAATTTTCAGGTTTTCCTCACGTGCAAGTGCAACTACTTTTTCAAGAAGGGCATTTCCTATCTTCTGACCGCGAAGCTTGTCAGACACGACAGTATGGTCGACGGTCATTTCATGAACACCTGATTTAAAGAATGTAATTTCTGCTAGCCTTTCGCCATTTTCTTCAACAAAAAAAGAATTCTCTCCTTTTTGGATATCCACCATATGGATGACCTCCTTTTCGATTTCTTTTATTCTATCTCACAAAATGGAAATTAAACAAATCATGAGCCATGTTCAAGACACCACTCATCCTATTCCACCGTTCCCAACCCATAAACCATTGCCGCAAAATGAATGGCACCTACATAGCATGTCAAGTTTTCTACCAAGGTTATTAAAAACGGGCTGCTGACACGATGCTGCAGATCGTTAATTCCAGGTAGCACGAAGCCATACAACGCAACGGATATGCATCACTCAGCGTCCCAGATTATTAGCATCTTGATTTCATTAAGTTTTTCGTTCATCCAACTCAAATGGAAGAAATCTTCCCATTATTATGTAATTTCATTTAAATAATGTAAAAAATAAAAAAACTGCCCTATAATGAGAGGGCAGAACGGGAAGCTTTCATAAAAAGGAAAAATATAAAACGATCATTGATAGCAGAATGACCATGAATATAGCAATAAGTATGACGTTCACGCTGGAGGACTGGAAGGTCCCATCATGTATTTGCCGCCTCTTCTGCAGATAGGCGGACGTTGCCAGCACTGTAATGATAAGACCAAGTGCACACGCGAACATGCCGAGTACAATACTGATCAAGTCAATCCGTGCATCACGATGAACACCAATCGTAAAATGCAGGCTCGTCGTGAGAAAACCAACCCCAACAATCGCGATCACCGTTCTTATCCAAGCTAAAAAGGTTCGTTCATTAGCGAGGTGCTGCTGGGCATATTTCAATTGATTTTTATCCATCTCATCAACTTGCTTCAACCATTTCAATCCCCTCATACACTTAGTCTGACACCCGCTTCATTCAATCATCTTTTAAGGAGCGAAAAGGCCCTGATCATCGAGCCTATGAACATCAGTCCAGCACCGCCAAGCAATAAATAAATACAACGGGTTTTATCAATAACATTCAAAGGATAAAGCAAGGCACACAGTGCAATGATTGTCCCTATACCCGTCATGGTCCATCCTAGTTTTTTCATTTGCAGCTCCTATAATAAATTATTTAGTGAAAGTTTTCTACGAAAACGATACACTCCTCACCACTAGCTTAAACCATTTAAAAACCAACAACAAGTAGACCTTGAAATTATACAAAAAAAAGAACCATAACCGGCTCCCAGTTGAAGATATACCGATCTATTGCACATCTCCATCTATACATATATTTCACCAGGGTAATATGATAAGGCTGTTTCCGCATCCTTTGTTGCTAATCGCGAAGCAATGCGGTGTTGTTGATTTCTTCTCCAATGCCCAGCTTTGCAGAGGGCGGGCGATGAGCTTCCTCGTAAGTGAACGGTCTCACCTGTCGCGCTGCTCACGCAGGAGTCTCGCAATCTGCTCCAATCAACCTTCATTAGTTTCGTTTTAAAAACAACAATTTTCACGAAAGAGCCAATGATAAAGAACCCGCCAATAGCCAGGATCCTTTATCAAGTCAGACCCGTTAAACGAAATAAGGGTATAGAAACTCTTCCAATCCTTTATAGTCCGTTGGCTTTCTCCTTGTTATAGCCTCGTTCCCCATAAGGCTGCACCTTCTCCAGCCACGCTTCTTCAAGTTTTTGCAGTTCCCTTTTGGTATCAAAAAACCCTGTTTCCTTCGGCTTTAATACCTCTAGCACCTCAAAGACAAAAGCATCTTTTCCATAATGATTCCACTCTTCTTGCAGCGCTTTATTGGTACTGGTTCCCATGGATAATTCAAATTGTTTACCTTTCAATGTCTTCAGGTTTCTTGTGCTCGCGATAAACACCTTATGATTATGCTGATTTTTTATTTGATAAATTCCCGCTTCCACTTTCGTCTCTTTAAATAATTGCTTCAATTCTTTTTTACGATCCATATTCCTTACGCCCCCATTCATTTCTTCAGCCAATATTGGCTCCCATCAGGCTTCCGATCCAAGAATTCATATTCTATTAAATATCTTCGCAAAAGAACATGATCATGATAGACGGTTCCTAATATTCGATTGATTTCTTTTTCCTCGTATTTCCGCTCATTTTCAAAGCGATTCGTGATTTCCTGCAGGATGAGCAGTCTTTGTTTTTCCTTAGGCGGGAAAGACTTCAAGGCATCCTTGCTACCGTTAGGGAAAAACTTCTTTATAACCGCCTCCTTTTCATTCTCTGTAACGTTATAACGGTCATCGACCATCCTTGCTTTTTGATGGAGCGGAACGAATGCCGGTGCATGTTCATCTCTCTCTTTCAAAAGTTCCATCATCGCTAAAAAAAGTTTGGCTTGACGCTCCTTCTCCTTCAGAACAAAGCGATGGTTGCGAATGGTCGAAGCACTGCCAATACCCATTTCCTTTTGAACCTCGGCATCGTTCTTCCCTTGGTAAAAAAGACGAAGCAAACGATTTTGATGGTCTGTGAGACCCGTAAGTTTTTTATCAAGATCCATCAAGTATTCAAATACGGACACATGCTCACGTTCAATATGAATTCGCATATAACGCTTCGCTTCATAAAGAACCCCTTCCTCTGGGTATACGATTCCCTTTTGAATCGCATGACCGCACAACAAACATGTATATTGCTCCTCATCTTCCATATACCCTTGTTTAAGTTCATCCTGAGATGCACCCCAAAACATTTCAGCGTTTTCTAAAATAACAAACACTTCCTCTTTTTGTTTACTATATATTAAACATAATATTAATTAGTTTGAAATATGTCAATGTTTTTTCCTTGCGATCGCCTCTGGAAAGCTATGTGCCTGCAGTGCAATGAACCGGTCAATGTCCAATACATCAAACCAGCGGGCAATCGCGATTCAACTTTAGTCTTCATGCAATGCGGAGTGAACGGATAAATTACAATTCCCAAGTCTGTAGATGTAGGCAAATGGAAACTCCATCTTCTTTATCACTCAAAGTGGCAAGAAACGGTCAAGTATCAAAACCCAAAAAAACCTGTAGACAAACTCCACTATCATTCGAGTTTGTCTACAGGTTGGAGCATATGAAACATTAAAGGAAAAGCTAATCCGTTAAAGCTCTTAACGAATTAGCTAGGCACAAACTTCAGTATTCCCTCCAGATAAATCCCTTGCTCCTTGCGCGTGCATTCCCTCAGCTTGATTCTACCTTCGTTCTCTAACTCCTTGGCTAATTGGGCCACTTTAGTTCCATCTTCGGCTATCTCGACTGAAAAGAAATTACCCCGAGTGGAAGTTTGAATGAACTTGAACAAACGATCTTTATTCATTTAAACAACTCCTTATCCATAACAAGTTCGACATAAAAAGCAATCCACCTGCGATATTTTGAAATAAAATACTTCTTACCTGCCTGTGAATATCCGCCGTCCTCGATGGGAAGATTTTAGTTTCAATAAAAAATAAAACATTTTTGTTTTTTTATAAATTACCCAAGACAAAAATCAGCATATAGTCCCGTTTATTCACTATACTTTTCATTATTCGTGGATGAATCACAGGCTTTTTACTTGTTTTTGTTTGTAATTTATCAGAATATTATATACAATGTGGGTGGTTGCAGCCAAAATAACCTTTAATTGGTAGGGGAATTACATTGAGAAAAAGCAAATTAGTATTAACAGGGCTTTTATCATTAGGCATTCTAGGGTATGCAGGCACGGAAACACAAGCTCAGGAGGTACGAAGCTTCTCTGGTTATAATGTTACTTATTCTGGAGCTGAAAAATTTGCACCATATTCGTTGAGAAAATCAAACACTAGAGGCGTTGTTAATCTATCCAACGATTCTGGTACTGCTTGGATTACAGCAAATATGAAAAACTCTGATGGTGTATACAGAGGTGGAACGACTGTCCAAAGAGGAAAGCGGGCCACATTTAAAACTGAGAAGGCCGAGGTAGGGTACAAGTACAAATTAGGGCTAAGAAAAACGAATAACACTGGTGGAGGGAAAGTGACGATAAAAGGTTCTTGGTCTGCAAGTGGCGGTTAAACGTTAATGGAATGTAAAGTGTTGTCCGGAATTTCATTCTTGGGCAACACTCCTTTAAATAATTAAAGCTAGTAGAAACAGCGGAGGAAATTCAATGTTACTCAGTAAATTTAAAATTAGAAGCAGATATATGGCGTTAGCATTTTTTTTGTTGTTTGGCGGATTGACCCTTTCCTGGGTGTTTGCTAGTCATTATTTTGAAATCATGACTATGGATTATAACGCACCTGATTTAGCAGGGACTAAAGAAGACATCAGACACAGTTTTATAGCAGGCATTTCAACTTGGGAAGTATTTGTTGATTCATCGATGTTTCACATCATCAACTTCATTCCCGTTTTATTCATATTACCTACGCTTGGATTATTCACAGAAAAGAGAAGTTTATATGTGCTGGGAAGACATCGATTTCCATTGATAAAGAAGGCTGTTTATAGAGATGTCATACACTATACATTGTTATCAACGTTTACTGTTGTATCAACCTATTTATTGTATTATTCGATCGGGACAATCTTTGTTTATCGCAGTCTTGATGATATAGGAGGATTCGCTTCAATTTTACCTCACAATTTTTATAGCAGCCATCCTTACCTCTTCTTTGTTTTCATGGTATGTACAATTTATTTATGTTTAGCATTCGTGTTCAGTTTGTTAGCGTGTGCATTGGTTCTTTTATTAAATCGAGAGTATAAAGTCATTGTATCGGTATTAATCATCTATTTTTTGTACGGAAAACTAGGTGTTTACACTCAAAGTGTTTGGTTTGACATTTTCGCAAGCTTTACCGCTTTCAACACCATGTATTCCACATTGGAAGCATTTCTACCATTGGTTCTATTATTTATCATTTCGATACTATTACTGGTAGTGGGTGTAAACAAGACAGTTAAAAATCCTGAAAGTTAAAGGTCTAAAAAAGTGGCGATAAAAAACTATCCAATATTATTACTAACCGTCCTAATATCTTCCGTTTCATTAGCTTTTATTAACTATATCCAAGGCTATCAACATATCATCATCTATATGAATGACTATAATGAATCGTTACCAGCTGAAGCGATCCTTGATCGGATCTTAGTTAATAAAGCCTTTAATCAGATTGAACATATGGAAGGAAATAGCGTTCTCCATTTCATCAGTCCATATACGTTTTATGCAGCGTCGATTTTTTGGGGTTCCATTTCTTTCCTCATGATCAAGAAAACCTATCATCCATTTGTTTTTTCCCGAATCAACCTGCAACGAGAGGCTTTAAGAATAATCAGGGGTCGATACATCCTTCCTGTAACGTTATTTGTATTTATATACGTCAGTTCCATTTTTACGTTCGTTTTTGTTCATGGTGCACTGGAATTTGAGTATCCAGCTTCAATCATAAGACAATTTTTATTTTTTGGCATCGCAAGCATTCTCATTTCCTTAGGACTTTCATCAATCTTGTTTTACCTCTATTTGAAATTCCAAGAAACGACGGCATTATTGACTGTGTTCATACTCATTTCCGTATTATTCATCATGGATCTGCAACTAAAGACGTTCAGCATTGTATTTATTAGTGGAGATGCTTATTTTGTTGGTGGGATGATTGCCGGAATATGCTTAATGATTCTTTCCCACTTTTTACTACGGAACTTGAAATATAAAATTGCATAGGGGCCTTAAAATGATTAAAGTACAGAATATTAATAAGAGCATAAAACATCACACCATTCTAACTAATATTTCCTTATCTATTAATCCAGGTATTTGTGTGGGCTTTGTAGGGCCAAACGGATCAGGCAAAACGATGTTGTTAAAAGCGATTTGTGGATTTACGGCAATTAATGATGGCGAGATTTGGGTGGAAGGCAAACGAATCCTTTTCAGTAAGAAATATATTGACAATGCCGGCATCATCATTGAACAGCCTCCATTCATAAACTACTTAACTGGCATGGATAATTTGTCCATCTTAGCAAATATACAAAAAAAGATTACAAAAGAAGATATCGTTCAAACCTTAAAAAAGGTGGGTCTAGCTCAGGCAAAAGACAAAAAAGTGAAGGAATATTCCTTGGGCATGAAACAACGTTTAAGGATAGCACAAGCCATTATGGAGAACCCGAATATATTAGTTTTGGATGAACCTTTCAATGGATTGGATAAGAAATCCGTTATTGAGATCCAAGAGCTGTTATTGGATTACAAGAAGAACGGAGTCACGATTCTACTAACAAGCCATGATGATAGGCAAATAAATTATCTTTGTGACATAGTCTATGAATTGAATGGGGGCGAGCTCGTTGAATAAAAAATATGCTTGTCTTATCTTGGGCATACTCTTACTAACAGCATGCTCTCCATATGGAATTACTGGAAATCCAGAAGATGCTAGTGATACCGAATCCACTCCTGAAGAAATAGCTGTAATGGAAAATCCTCCAACTTTTTCAATAACAGTGGAGGATTTTGAAAAAGAGATAGTAAACAATGATAATCAAAGGCTCCTGATTAAAACAGAGTCAGGTTTCAATACAAAAGATAATAAGATCCAGCTTACTTATGATTTAACAGATGAAAAGAAAAAACTAGCCGACCTTTTTTTATTCGTTGAGGAATCTAAAGAAGACTTCCCCACTATTGAAAAGAAATTCACGGCTGTTTTAGAAGTGATTTTTCAATCTTTGGACGTATCCTATGATATAAGCGAATTAAAAGCTAATTTAAAAGGAAATGATTTCCTCGGTATGGATACGGATGATGTTTCCGTATCCATAACAAATAATAGTACAAATATTCAATTGGCTATCATTCCGAAATAGCGACATGTACGCCTGAAAGGGCTTAAGCTTATTTTGCGTCAACTGCACTATTATTTATGGTGAAAAATGCATATAATATTTCCGACCCGGAACTTTTCTAAAGACATTTCTAAACAAATAAAAAATCACCCTGGAATGTTGACCAACCAACATTCCAGGGTGATTTTTCTAGTTAGTGTCCCAGGAGAGATTCGAACTCCCGACCGACGCCTTAGAAGGGCGTTGCTCTATCCAGCTGAGCTACTGAGACATGATGCTGTCCCTTATCAGCCAAACAACAGGCATATCAAAGGGTTACAAGAATTAAAACTTTCACTGTAAGACTACACTATATAAATAGTAGGGTTTAGAACAATTCCCTAACAAAGTTCTATTACCATGTATCAGAATACCCTAAAGCTTTAAAGTTTTCAAGTACTTATGTATAATATGTTTGCTTTATTTATCACATACACATTTCATAAAATACTAGTTACTAATTCCGATAGATCCAGAAGACTATGGGGCATGAAAAGCGTAGCACTTTAAGTCTTTCAAGAGCCTAAATAGGCATGATTTTAGCTCGCAGTTTCCTCCACGCATCGGTTGTGCAGTTTCTTATCGTTTAAAGAATGATTTAGAGAAAGAAAACGAGTGGTTTTGTACTTTCTTACGCAGGCGAACATTTATAGACGGAGACACCCTCTCAAAAATTATTGTAAGGACTTAACTAAAAGTTCTATCAGAAGCAGGGGGAAAGGTACATATACATATTCCTTAAGATTATCAGCAACTTCCCCTACTGTTCTATTATCTCCTAATACCCATATCGGAGGAGACAGATGAGGGTGAGGCTGGCATTTCTCTTAATAAGCAAGGAGCACACATTGCGCTGAGCTGCTACAATTCAGTATCTTGACTTGGCAGGCAGGGATATTGCATTGCATGAACGAAAAAAGATATGCTCCCACAGCGTTATAACCTGTGTTAGCATACCTTTTCTGTTAGTGTCCCAGGAGAGATTCGAACTCCCGACCGACGCCTTAGAAGGGCGTTGCTCTATCCAGCTGAGCTACTGAGACGTTTATGATATAAGTTGCGGTAAAACTTATGTATTACCTTAACTGTTCCCTTAGGACACTTCTTATTATAGTAGGATATCAAAAGAAAGTCAACGCTTTTACTAAAAAAGTTTTTTCCTTTTTTTAAAATCCAGGAAGCGGGGAAAAACGCTTCCTGTTCATTATACATGAAGTCATTCGAATTGATAAGTATTTCTTAGTTCATCAACTATTTTTCCTTCAAGGTCATAATAGGTGATTTCAAGTTGGTCTTTTTCGAGTCCCAAAATGGCATAGGTCTTCTCAATTCTCCCCCGCGGCTGACGGATGCTGCCAGGGTTGATGAACAGCTTGCCATCGATCATTTCAGAACCTGCAGCGTGGGAATGGCCAAAGCAAATGATATCAGCTCCCATTTCTTCGCTTTTGTAAGCTAAGTTCATCAACGTCATCTTGATGTTGTAAAGATGCCCATGAGTAAGGAAGAATCGCTTGCCCAGGATGTTCTCCACAACGTCACTTGGGTAGGCGGCATCATAGTCGCAATTGCCGCGAACGGCGAGGAAATCCTTCATGAGGGGGTCTTTTCGTTCCAATTCGGAGTCCCCACAATGAATCATGGCCGCGACTTCATGTTTATGACGGTCGGTTATCATGCCGATTTCCTGCGTTAGTCCATGACTGTCACTCATGATTAGGACTTTCATCGTCACATTCCTTCCTCCCTCTTTAGAAATAGATCAAGTTTTTCATCCAAAGCCTTCAAGGCATGAGCCCGGTGGCTGATTTGGTTTTTTTGCTCTTTCGTCAATTCCGCACTTGTTTTTCCTTTTTCTTTAACAAAAAAGATAGGATCATACCCAAACCCATTCTCTCCAGAAGGTTGGTCCGTTATGACACCCTCCATCGTCCCGGATACCGTAATCGTTTCCTGGTTCGGTGAGGCTAGTGCCAAGGCGCAATAAAATCTCGCGGTCCTCTCCGCTTCTGGTACACCTTCCAGTTCGCTGAGGACTTTTTGCGTGTTCGCTTCGTCACTTTTCGCTTCGCCGGCATAGCGCGCTGAATATACGCCCGGCCTGCCATCCAATGCATCTACAATCAAGCCCGAATCATCCGCAATGACAAAATGACCCAACTGCCGGGCAATGGCCTCCGCTTTCAGGATTGCATTTGCTTCAAAAGTTGTACCCGTTTCCTCCACGTCCGGTGCACCTGGTACATCGAGGAGCGTTTTAACTTCATATCCTTTAGCAGCGAACAAGCTTTCGAATTCCTTGGCTTTCCCTATATTCTTCGTTGCAATGATTACTGTCTTCATCCTTCATCTCACCTTTTTTCGTTTTTTGATCTTCGAATAATGCGCGAAGCCCTTTTGGGCCACGGGAATCATCTCTTTATATGTAATTGCCGACTCTTACCCAGTGCCTTGTGATTCAACTGACCTTCCCATTCGTATCAACAAGAGCTGGTGAATCTACCAGGTAATTTAAGTCTAACACAATTCGTGCTTCTTCTAAAATCCCGACACCTGTAGCCGCCAGATGATTGCCCACGTTATATTTCCATGGTTCGTCCTGTAATCGTCCTCCAGTGATTCGTTGCATTCTGGAACACTGATGAAGCCTATACCTCCTGTTATTGGCACGTCTGCCTCCCCCTGAATCCCCAAAAAAATAAGAGGCAGCGGTAGGCTGCCTCGATGTGCTCCATCTCTCGTATACAAAATCGTTTCTTTAAAAACTACCAGTGTTGACCTTTTCGGGACGGACCACAGGCTCTGATATTTTCTTTCCTTCTTCATTCAAAATATCGGCGCTGCCCTTCACTTGCACTTCAACACTTTCGATTCCTTTTTGTTCCGTTAACGAAAGGACCAAGGCATCGAGAACTTCTTTTGAAACTTTTTTCTCTTTGAAGCTGCCCAGGATATTTTCGTTGAAATTGAGGCTGACCTTGCCATCCGCCATTTTAGGCTGATCAAGTAAGGCAACATCAGTCATGAAGCCTGTTTGTAAATTCGAACCCGAAGGACTCTTCGTCAATTCTTGAACCGCAGCTGTAACATCATCAGATACCGTTTCACTGATCCGGCGCGTTACCGGTACATAATACGTATATTCCTCGTCACCGCCGACATAATAAACGGTCAATGCTTTCGTATTCGAAATGTCGACTGCGTCACTTGTATCGATATTGATTCCTGAAGACCTGGATATATTCTCATCGATCGGTGTGCCATTGACAGGCATTTCGGAAATATCCTCGCCATTAATCCTCATTTTAATTTTATCGACGGAATCAAATTGTGTCAGCGTCCATGTAATGGCTTGAAGGATTTTAAGCTCATCTTCTTTTTGGTAGTTTTTGAACTCCGGCGAAAAGTCCGCCACTGCCACTCCGTCTTTAATGTTCACGCTTATTTGCGTATCTGCAGGAATGACCGCCCTGAACCCATTTGGCAGTTTATCCGTGACCGGGCCGTTATTGACAAGATAATCAAGCGCCTGCTTAGCGACAGCTTCGGATTTAGGCAGTTCCAATGTCTGCGGAACCACATACCCGCTTTTATCAATTAAATATAACTCCGTTTTTACCGTTTTGGATTCAACAGCGCCTTCCTCACCATCTGTTGCAGGCTGCTCTTGACCCTTCGACTCTTTTAATGAAGATTCATTGTCGACTAATGAAACATCCTTGGGTGGATCAATTTCCTTCTTCTCTTCACCGCCGAATAATCCGCACCCCGAAAGCCAAATGGAAGATGCAAGAATGGTAACAGCCATCGTTACTTTTGATTTATTGGACATAAAATCACTCCTAGGACAGTTTGTACTCCTATTTATACGAGCCCTAGGGGAAAATAGACCAATTATTTTTCATCCTTTCTCCAGCCGCCTTCCTTCCTGTTCATTGAGGACATGCGGCTGCTCCTACATCTTATTCTCCAAACCCTTCTTCTTTCTTTATCTTGGACTTCCACCTAAAAAAAAGACTTCCAAAATGGAAGTCTTATAAGTGATCGATTTTAATGGTTTCAACCATGCTGGTATGAATGCCAAGCCAGCTCGATGCGATCGATCCAAACATATCCCTGGAGCCGGTTGTATAAAAGCGATGTGCCGGGCGGAGCTTGCTTCTATTGATCAATCTATAATAATCCAAGATGACGCTTGCCTCACGGGCCGTCTCTTCCCCCGATGATATGACCTGCACTCCATTCCCCATATAGGATGAGATGACAGGTCCCAAGAGTGGATAATGGGTACAGCCAAGAATTAACGTGTCAATCTTCGTTTTCTTCAACGGGCTTAAGGTTTGTGCCACGACCCTATTGACGATTTCCCCTTCGAACTCCCCACTTTCTACGATTGGGACAAATTTCGGACAGGCTAAACTGTCCACTTTCACATCGGTATTGATGGAGGCCAATGCGTCATCATAAGCTTTGCTTTTCACCGTGCCTTCCGTGCCAATGATGCCAATATGTAAGGAGTTCGATACTTTCAATGCCGCTCTTGCACCAGGGTGGATGACACCCAGAACAGGGATCGAAAGTGTCGCCCTGATTTCATCGAGTACCGCCGCTGTTGCTGTGTTGCAAGCTATAATTAGCATTTTAATATCCTTCTTCAACAAAAACCTCGTCATTTGCCATGTGAAGGCTTGAACATCTTTTTTGGTTCTAGGCCCGTAAGGACATCTTGCTGTATCGCCTAAATAAATTATATTTTCATTCGGCAGCTGACGCATGACTTCTTTCGCTACAGTCAAACCGCCTACCCCTGAATCAATGATTCCTATTGGTTGTTTCAAAAAACTCGCCTCATTTTTCTTTCATTTCTTGATGTAGTTTAGCTAAAATCCCTTGAAGGGAAACGATGTCGGCATCATTGAATTGTGCTAACACGCCACTCAAATACTGCTGCCGTTTATTGATCACTTCTTCGATAATCCGTTCCCCTTCACTAAGAAGGTGAATGCGAACCACCCGCCGGTCCTTTTCATCTTTAACACGCTGGACAAGCTGATGCTTCTCCATCCGGTCAATCAGATCCGTGGTTGTGCTGAAGGCAAGAAACATTTTCGTCGACAATTCGCCGATCGTCATGTCGCCCGATTCAAACAGCCATTGCAAGGCCAGGAATTGAGGAATGGTTATTTTATAATCATTTAGGATTTCCCGTCCCCTTTGCTTAATCCAGGACGATACATAGCGCAATTCCTTCTCGATTTCGGCTACATAAGCAACCTGCTTCTCTTCATCCATACACCCAGCTCCCCACTTCATGAAACTTATCATACTACCATTTTGGATGAAAGTGAAATGATTTTCAAGATTGATTGTTCGGAATCCGCAGCACCCCAACAAAAAAATAAGCAGCATCCAAAGAAGTCAAAACAATGGAATTGTTTTGGACTTCCTTATATGCTGCCAAATAGAACGGGAGAGAAAATATTTATAAGGCTTACGTATTAAACGCTAACACATTAAAGCTTAAGTTCTCCCATACGAAGGAGTTCTATGACTGCCTGCGAACGTCCTTTGACTCCAAGCTTCTGCATCGCATTCGAGATATGGTTTCGAACTGTTTTTTCGCTAATAAACAATTCACCTGCGATTTCTTTTGTTGTTTTGTCTTGTACTAGTAACTCAAATACTTCTTTTTCTCTTTTGGTGAGTAGTGGCTTATGAGTGAATTCGTTCTCCTTCAAGTAATGTTACCCTCCTTGCCTTCACCAGCATAAAACCCGGAGTGGGTGTCTATTTAGTCAAGATATAGTATGTCGGCAAGTGCAAGGGAGTGACTATTTTACTTCATGGGATGAAATTTTTTCAGGAATGTTCGACCTCCGCATGCCACATCCCTTGCCTCATCTCTTCCGTCCAAGGCGTCGGCTTTCCTGTGTCCTTGGAGACTTGGACGATCGTTCCCCTGCCCGTTAAACATATGGAACCATCTTGCTTAGTGCCCATGTAATGAATATCTACCGAGGAGGTCCCGATATGGTCGGCTTTCACATGGATCGTCAATCGATCATTGAAAAACACCTGCTGCAGATAATCACACTGCAGATCGGCGACTACCGGAATTTGATCACTTGTGAATGCCGTCCAATCCTTCATGAATCCCAAGCTATTAAAATATTCTATCCGTGCTTCCTCAAAATAAGTAAAAGGTATCGTGTTATTTAAATGCCCGAACATATCCGTTTCCGAAAAGCGGACCTTAATCTCATGTTTAAAAGAAAAATCACTGATCCACTCCGTTATATTATCGATATATGATATTCTGCCCAACTTGTGCACTCCCTTTCGAAAATGAATGGCTATTCACTCATTTTATAAGAAAAATTTGATAATGAAAAGGATTTTCTCTCGGAAAGCTGGTTAATTCGCATATAGCTTCCTTCATTTTACAAATCCCACTCATTTCCGATGGAAAAGGATAAAAAAGAGCCCCTATCCTAAGATAGGGGCTCTTTGCTCTAAATGATTAAACTTCGTCGCTTCCGAAGAAGTTACGGAATTGCTGAATGGCAGTATCACGGTTCAATGCTGCAATCGATGTAGTCAATGGAATTCCTTTAGGGCAAGACTGCACACAGTTTTGCGAGTTACCGCAGTTTGCAAGTCCTCCATCGGACATGATTGTATTTAAACGTTCCGCTTTGTTCATTGCACCAGTTGGATGTGCGTTGAATAAACGGACTTGTGATAACGGTTGTGGTCCCATGAAGTTTGAGTTGCTGTTCACGTTTGGACAAGCTTCCAAGCAAACACCGCAAGTCATACATTTTGATAATTCATAAGCCCATTGACGTTTCTTTTCTGGCATACGCGGTCCTGGTCCAAGGTTGTACGTTCCATCGATCGGGATCCAAGCTTTAACCTTCTTCAACGAGTCGAACATGCGGCTGCGATCTACCTGAAGGTCACGAACCACAGGGAAAGTACGCATTGGAGCAAGGCGGACAGGCTGTTCCAATTGGTCGATAAGGGCCGTACATGATTGTCTTGGTTTACCATTGATGACCATGGAACAAGCACCACATACTTCCTCAAGGCAGTTCATGTCCCATGCGATTGCTGTCGTATGCTTACCTTGTACTGTTACCGGATTACGACGGATTTCCATTAGGGCGGAAATGACATTCATATTCGGGCGGTATGCTAATTCAAATTCCTCATCATAAGGAGCTGAATCCGGTGTATCTTGACGAGTGATGATAAAACGGACTGTTTTAGTCTCAGATTTAGTTTCAACCATTTTTTTGCTCCCCCTCTTTAATGTTTCGTAGTGTAGTCACGTTTACGCGGTGCGATGAGTGATACATCAATATCTTCATAATGGAATTCAGGTGCTTGATCCAAGCCCTTGAAAGTTGCCATTGTCGTTTTCATGAATTCTTCATCATTACGTTCCGGGAAATCAGGTTTGTAATGCGCTCCACGGCTTTCATCACGGTTTAACGCACCGATTGTGATTACACGTGCCAATTGCATCATATTTTGCAGCTGTCTAGTGAAAGCAGCTCCTTGGTTGCTCCATTTAGCCGTATCATTGATGTTGATTTTCTTGTAACGCTCCATCAACTCAAGAATCTTGTTATCCGTTTCTTTCAGCTTATCATTGTAACGGACTACAGTAACATGCTGAGTCATCCACTCACCAAGCTCTTTGTGGAGTACGTACGCATTTTCGTTTCCATCAAGAGACATGACATTGTTCCATTTTTCTTGCTCTTGTTTTTCGTATCCATCATACAATGAAGATGGGATGGATTCGGAAGTTTTGTCAAGGCCTTCGATATATTTAACGGCATTCGGACCAGCGACTGAACCGCCATAGATGGCAGATAGAAGTGAGTTCGCACCAAGACGGTTACCGCCATGCTGGGAGTAATCACACTCACCTGCAGCGAATAAACCTTTAATGTTAGTCATTTGGTCATAATCAACCCAAAGTCCGCCCATAGAATAGTGAACGGCAGGGAAAATCTTCATTGGTACTTTACGAGGATCTTCACCCATGAATTTCTCGTAGATTTCAATGATTCCGCCAAGTTTAATATCAAGTAATTTAGGATCTTTATGTGATAGATCCAGATAAACCATGTTTTCTCCATTAATACCAAGCTTCATGTTCATACATACGTCGAAGATTTCACGAGTCGCGATATCACGAGGTACCAAGTTACCGTAAGCAGGGTATTTTTCTTCAAGGAAATACCAAGGTTTTCCGTCTTTATATGTCCAGATACGTCCACCTTCACCACGAGCGGATTCACTCATTAGACGAAGTTTGTCATCTCCAGGGATTGCTGTCGGGTGAATTTGAATGAACTCACCGTTGGCATAATTAACACCTTGTTGATAGACGATCGATGCTGCTGAACCTGTATTGATCATCGAGTTAGTGGATTTACCGAATATGATTCCAGGGCCCCCGCTTGCCATGATGACTGCATCGCCAGGGAATGATTTGATTTCCATTGTAGTCAAGTTCTGAGCTACGATACCGCGTGCTGTTTCTTCATCATCGATAACAGCTCCAAGGAATTCCCAGCCTTCATATTTCGTAACAAGTCCTTCCACTTCATAACGGCGAACCTGCTCGTCCAATGCGTAAAGCAATTGTTGACCAGTCGTTGCACCCGCGAATGCTGTACGGCTATGTTGTGTACCGCCGAAACGACGGAAATCAAGAAGACCTTCCGGAGTACGGTTGAACATAACGCCCATACGGTCAAACATATGGATGATCGATGGTGCCGCTTCACACATCGCTTTAACCGGGGGTTGGTTAGCCAAGAAGTCCCCGCCATAAACTGTATCATCAAAGTGAATGAATGGAGAATCCCCTTCACCTTTTGTATTTACTGCCCCATTGATTCCGCCTTGGGCACAAACTGAGTGAGAGCGTTTAACAGGCACTAAAGAAAATAAATCAACCTGTTGTCCAAGCTCTGCTGCTTTGATCGTCGCCATTAAGCCGGCTAGACCTCCACCTACGATAATGATTTTACCTTTACCCAATTCTGTCACTCCCTTATTTCCATTAGCAAAGC